>JALVDI010000284.1 GCA_027009115.1 Polyangiaceae bacterium
CACTGGGATCCTCAGGGCGGGGCCGCCGGCCTCGGCTGCGTCCGAGCCGAGAAGGACATCGACGCGGGCGAATGGTTCTTCAAGGCACACTTCTACCAGGACCCCGTCCAACCCGGCTCCCTCGGCATCGAGGCGATGCTCCAGGCGCTCCAGTTTCACATGATCGAGGCAGGGATGGGCGCCTCGATGCGCCACCCCCGCTTCGAAGCCATCGCCACGAACGCGCCGCATGTCTGGAAGTACCGCGGTCAGGTCGTCCCCGAGAACCAGGTCGTGACCACGACCGTGGACGTGGTGGAGGTCGGCTCCGACGAGGCAGGCCCCTACGCCTATGCCGACTGTTCTCTCTGGGTCGACGGAAAGCGCATCTACGAAGCCAAGCGCCTTGGCATGCGCATCGTCGAGGGCGGCCCCGGCGCGCCACGGACCCCCGGCGCGGGCGAGGAGCTGCTCGATCCCACCCGGGACCGCTGGCTGCTCGACCACGCACCCACCCACACGCTCCCCGCCCTCCCCATGATGAGCGTCGTCGACCGCCTCATGGCGGCCGCGCGAGCGCAACTCGGCGCGGTGGACGGGCTGCACGACGTCCGCATGGAGCGCTGGGTCGTCGTGGACGGGCCGACCCGGATCAGGACCGAGGTCGACGGGGACGAAGTTCGCCTCCTCGTCTGGCGCGACGCCCCCGATCCCCGCCTCTCCCGCTTCGAGGTCGCCGCCCGCGCGCGCATCGGAGCTCCGCCCGCGCTCGAGCCTTTCGAACCCCTCGACGAAGACAGCCTCGCCCCCGTGGAAGACCCCTACGAAGCCGAACGGCTCTTCCACGGCCCGGCGTTCCACTACCTCAAGCGGCTGACCCGCGGGCCGACGGGCGCCCGGGGCGTGCTCGACGCCGGCGCCGGCCAGGTGCCCATAGGCGCCACGCACCAAGGGTTGCTCGACGCCGCCACGCACGTGCTCCCGCACGACGAGCTTCGAGTATGGGCCCCCGAAGTCCCGGCCGAGCGGGTGGCCTACCCCCATCGCCTCGACATCCGCTTCGCTGGCGACGCTCCCCTCGAGGGCGAGGTCCTCTGCGACGCGCGCTTCCTCGGCTTCGAAGATCCCGACACCCGGCGCTTCCCGAAATTTCGGCTGCAGCTGCGCTCCGGCGACAAGGTGTTCGCGGACATGCGCCTGACGGAGGTCCTCATGCCGAAGGGCCGGCTCGGCGCGGCTCCTCCGAAGCAGCGCGCCCGCTTCCTTCGCGACGGTGCCCACGTACCGGGGCTGAGCCTCGCGACCCTCGACGAAGACGAGACCACCCTCGAGCTCGTCGAGTTGCGGCGGTGCGACTGGCTGCCGGGGACCGTGCGCGCGGCCTACGGCGCTGAAAGCGATGACCTCGCACGGGAGGTCGCGATCAAGGAACACCTCGGCGCGCGCCTCGGCGTCCACCCTCGGCTCGTCACCGTCCAGGGCGAGCACGCGAGCTGCGCACACATGCCGCTCACGCGACACCGACTCGAGGTTCGCACCGAGGGAGACTCGATCGTGGTCCGTGATGGGTCGAGCGAGCTCGACATCTCGCCGGTCGCGGACTTCTGGCGCCGGTACTTCGGCGTCGGCCCATGGCCCGTCGAAGACCTCTACTACGGCCTCGTGAGTCAGTTCGTCGAGGCGTTCCACGTCATCGATCCCGACGCCCACGCCCGCCTCCGCGGCCGCGGGGTGCTCTACCTCGGCAACCACCAGGTCGGCATCGAATCACTGCTCTTTTCCGTCGTAACCGGCGCGCTCCAGGGCGTGCCGACGCGGACGCTCGCCAAGGCCGAACATCGCGACAGCTGGCTCGGTAGACTGATCGAGCATTGCTTCCGCTATCCCGGGGTTCGCAATCCGGGCGTCATCGCCCACTTCGATCGCCGCGACCCCGCCTCCCTTCCCCGGATCCTCGGCGAGTTGGCGAGCGAGACCGAGGCCAAAAGCCTGATGGTCCACGTCGAGGGCACGCGGGCGCACAGCTGCCGCACGCCGGTGCGAACCATGAGCGGCATCTTCTGCGACCTCGCCCTTGAAGCGGGCCTACCGATCGTTCCTGTGAAATTCACCGGCGGCCTGCCGGTCTCACCGAGCCCCGAGAAGCTCGAGTATCCAGTCGGGATGACGCGGCAGGACTACTGGATCGGTGCACCGATCTTCCCCGAGGAGCTCGCGCGCTTGGGCTACAAAGAACGGACCGAACGCGTCTTGGCCGCCATCAACGCCCTCGGCCCGTCCGCCGAGAGCGAGCTCCCCGGCCCGCCCAATCATGCGCTCGTCGACCGCGTCAGCCAGTGGATGGCGCGCAGCGGGGCTCCCATCGGGCTGGCGACGATCGCCGAGGTGCTCGAACACGTCCGCGAGCCGAGCGAGGCCGTCGCGCGCTTGCTCGAAGGCAAACGTCGGGGACGCCTCACCGTCGGCAATGAGCCGGCCGAACAATGGCTGGGGGAGCTTGCGCGGCTACTCTATGGGCCGAGCGGTGCTCTCGTCGAGTGAGCGACCAAGGGGTGTGCTTCGGCTCGAGCGCGGCACGCCCGGACCTCCGCGGCAGAGAGGGAACCGCTCAGCCAGCGACAAAGTCTTCGACCGGAGCGAAGGCGCGCGACGCAGCCTCGACCCGCTCCCGCGCTCGTAGACGAACCGCCCCAGACCGACCCAGGCCAGGCGTCGACGCCCACGGCGCCGTGGATGTGAAGCGGCGGGGCACGAGGTTTCCGAGAGCGGCAAGGCTGTTCCGACCGCCGGCGAAGAGCCTCTTGACCGCCCGGGCAACCGCCACAACCCCGTTGAGCGCTCTACGACCGCCACGTCCTGCAATTCCTGGAGCCCAGATCGCATGGGGGTCGGCGAGCCGAAGCGTCCGCGCCGGAGCCTCGCGCGCCCTCAGGAGGGCTCGTCTTCGAAACGGATGGCTCCGCCAGGCAAGAAGTAGAGGATGTCCATGAGCCCGCCGTGGACCGTCGGCACATGCCAGCTGCCCGGCGGATAGACCGTCCAGCCCTCGGGGCGCCCATCGAACCGAGGCTCCCCACCTACCGCGAAGCACAAGTCCACCTCGCCACTCGGGTGCGTGTGCCCGGGACCGGCTCGGTCCATGTGCACCACGTCCACCGAGAGCTCCGTTTCGTCTCGCGCCTTGCGCACTCGCGAGAAGCGGATCCCGCCGGCCTCACGATCGGCGAGCCAGCCGGCGGCGATACCCTCCCGGACCCGGTGCCTCAACGCTCGCAGTTCATCCCCGTCCAAGGGGAAGCGCTCCTGCAGACGCGCCTGGCACTCGGCCGGAGCCGTCAAATCGAGCTCCCCCACGAAGGATAGAAGCGGCGCGAGGTCCTGAAGCAAGCTGTCTCGGTCGTCCATGCCCGGAGGGTGCGAAAGGTCTTGGGCCGCCGCAAGAGCCCACGGCTACTGCGCGGCCGCGAGGGCTACCTCGTAGTCGGGCTCCTGAACGATCTCTGGCACGAGCTGACTGTGACGGACCTTCCCGTCGTCGCCGATCACGATCACGGCGCGCGCGGTCAAACCGCGGAGGGGTCCGTCGACCATCTCCAGGCCGTAGTCCTTGGCGAAGGTCGAGCGGAAACACGAGAGCGCCACGACGTGGTCGAGCCCCTCGGCTTCGCAGAAGCGCTTCTGCGCAAAGGGAAGGTCGGCGCTGACCATGAGCACCACCGCGTCCACGTCTTTGGCCCTGGCGTTGAAACCGCGCGCCGTCGCCATGCAGACGCCCGTGTCGTAGCTCGGGTTGACCGTGAGGATCACCGTCTTTCCGGCGAAGTCCGCGAGCGTCTTGTCCGAGAGGCTCCCGTCGACCAACGTGAAGTCGGGGGCGTGGGAGCCGACCGCCGGCAGCTCCCCGTTGGTGTGGATTGGGGCGCTCTTGAAGGTGAGTTCAGCCATGGCAGCGCCTTAGCACGTTTGCGGCAAAGAACGGGACGCGAACTGCCGATGCGTGACCCATCGCAGTGGAAGGACCATCTGCGGATCGACGTACTAGGCCATCTCGAGGAAGAGGCGATCGGGCTGCTCGAGATAAGCAATGATCTCGTAGGCGAAGGCTGCGCCGACGTGACCGTCCACGATGCGGTGATCGAAGCTAAGCGACAGAAGCATCACGTCGCCGACGACGATCTCGTCGCCGCGCACGACGGGTTTCCGCTTCATCTGATGCACCCCGAGGATGCCCACCTCCGGATGGTTGAGCACCGGCGTCGCGAAAAGACCGCCTTGCTTTCCGAGCGAGGTGATCGTGAACGTCGAGCCGGTCAGCTCATCGGGTCGAAGCGTCCCCGCCCGGGCCCCCTCACCGAGGCGCTCGATCTCGCGCGCGATGTCGAGGATCGAAAGCCGGTCCGCCCCACGGAGCACCGGCACCATCAGCCCCGACGGGGTAGCCGCGGCGATACCGATGTCATAGTACTTGCGATAGACGAGCTCGTTGGTGGTCTCGTCGAGAGCCGAGTTCAGCACAGGGTGCTTCTTGAGCGCCGCGACCACAGCCTTGACGATGAACGGCAGATAGCTGAGCCGGACCCCCGCCTCTTCGGCGGCCGGCCTGAGCCGACTGCGTAGCGCGATGAGCTCGGTGACGTCGCATTCCTCCACGAACGTGAAGTGGGCGGCCGTGTTCTTGGCCTGCTGCATGCGCTGCGCGATACGACGCCGGATCCCGACGAAGGGCCTGCGCTCCTCGAGAGCGGCCGCCTCCGCCGTAGGTGCCTCGATGCGTGTGGTCCCGCGCGGGACGGAAGGCGCATCAGCCGGAGGGGCCTCGTGCTGCTGCGTGCGCGCCTGCCCCGCGAAGGCCTTCACGTCGTCACGGGTTGTGCGCCCCCCCGGACCGGATGGTTGCACGCGCCGAAGATCGACCCCGAGGTCACGCGCGAGCTTCCTCGTCGCGGGCGTCGCGAGCGGCTTGGCCTGGAAGAAATCGACCGCTTGCAGGCCACCGCCCCCCGCTGCAGGAGGGGTTGCACGAGGCACGGACGGCTTGATGGGCTCGACGACATGGGCCCCGTTGCCGTTGGCCTTCGGCTTGTCGGTCGCGAAGAAGTTCGAGCCCGGCAAGCCTTCACGGATGTCACCGACCGCGGTGGCCGCTGGCTCGCTCTTCCGCGGAGGCGTCCGGGCCGGCTCCGCCGCGCCATCCGCATCCGCGATCTCCACGATCACCTGGCCCACCTGGGCCATGGCGCCGACGTCGAAATGGATCGCCGCGATGCGGCCCGCACGCGGAGCACCAATGGTCACGGTGGCCTTGTCGGTCATCACCTCGACCATCGGATCGTCCTCCGCGACGACATCACCGACCTTCACATGCCACTCGACGATCTCACCCTCGGTGACGCCTTCACCGACATCCGGAAGCTTGAACTGATAGTTGGCCATCGGTCTTCCTCAGGGGACGTAGCGCGCGGTCTCGAGGAGCGCCGGCGTGATGCGATGCTGGAGCGGCAGATACTCCATCTCCAGGGTGTAGGGGAACGGCGTGTCCCAGCCGGTCACGCGCACGGGAGGCGCTTCGAGGTGAAGGAAAGCCTTCTCTACGACGAGCGAGAGGAGCTCGCCGCCGAACCCACAGGTCTTGGGCGCCTCGTGCACGATGACGACCCGCCCCGTCTTCTTGACGCTCTCCACGATCGTATCGATGTCCACGGGCCAGAGCGTGCGCAGATCGATCACCTCCGCGCTGACGCCCTCGGCGGCGACCTCTTCGGCGCTCGCCAGGGCCTCGAAGAGCATGGCGCCCCAGGCGATGACGGTGACGTCGTTGCCCTCCTTGACGACCTTCGCCTTGCCGAGGGGCAGCGTGTAGTCGCCCTCAGGAACGTCCATCTTCACGGCGCGGTAGACGCGCTTGGGTTCGAAGAAGAGGATCGGGTCGTCGCTGCGAATCGCGCTGATCAAGAGCCCCTTGGCGTCGTAGGGGTTCGAGGGACACACGACCGTCAAGCCCGCGTTGTGAATGAAGAGCGACTCCGGTGACTGGGAGTGGTAGTGACCGCCACGGATACCCCCGCCGACGGGCGTGCGGATCACCATCGGGCAGGTGTACTCACCTCCGCTCCGGTAACGATACTTCGCCACTTCGCTGACGATCTGGTCGTAGGCGGGGAAGATGAAGTCAGCGAACTGGATCTCGGGGACCGGCCGCATCCCGTACAGGGCCATACCGACCGCCGTACCGATGATGCCGCCCTCCGCGAGCGGTGTGTCGATCACGCGATCCTCCCCGAACTCATCGTACAGCCCTTGGGTCACGCGGAAGACGCCACCGACCTTGCCGACGTCCTCTCCGAGCACCACGACGTCGGGGTCGGCTCGCATCTCCACACGGAGCGCGTCGTTGATCGCTTGGACGAGATTCATCTCGGGCATCGTTGTCTCCTCGACCTCAGTGGTGGTCCTTGGCGCGCGGCCCGCCGAGCAACTGCTCGCGCTGCTCTTTCAAGTGCCATGGCAGTTCCGCGAAGACGTCATCGAACATCGACTCCAGGCTCGGCTTCGCCTTCGCCTCCGCTGCGGCGACGCAGGCCTTCAACTCGGCCTCGACCTCCTGCTTGTAAGCCTCTTCCTTCGACTCGTCCCAGACCCCGAGCGCCTCGAGGTGCGTGCGCAGCCGAAGAATCGGATCGGTGCGGCGCCACTGCTCGACCTCATCCTGCGCGCGGTAGGCCCGAGGGTCGTCGGACGTGCTGTGCCCACCGAGCCGATAGGTGAGCATCTCGACGAGTGTGGGGCCTTCGCCGCGGGCAGCGCGCTCGACGGCCTCACGCACGACCTTGTACGTGGCCAGGACGTCGTTGCCATCGACGCGAACGCCGCGCACACCGTAGGCGACGCCTTTCTGTGCAAAGGTGGCCGAGCCGGTCTGCTTTTCGCTCGGTACGCTGATGGCCCAGCGGTTGTTTCGGCAGAGGAAGACGACCGGAGCGTTCATGACGCCCGCGAAGTTCATCCCCGTGTGGAACTCGTTGCTGCTCGTCGCCCCCTCACCGAAGTAAACGCTGACCACCTCGTCGGTGCCCTTGCGGCGCGCCGCCCAGCCGAAGCCGACGGCCTGGGTGATCTGCGTCCCGATGGGCGAGCTCACGGAGCCGAAACGATACGGCTTGCCCGTGTAGTGATCCGGCATCTGCCGCCCTTTCACCACGTCGTCGGCGTTGCCGTACATGTTGTCGACGTAGGTTTGCAGCGGAAAGCCACGCCAGAGGAGCGCACCGAATTCA
Organism: Polyangiaceae bacterium; assembly: GCA_027009115.1. Classification (GTDB taxonomy): domain Bacteria; phylum Myxococcota_A; class Polyangia; order Polyangiales; family Houyiibacteriaceae; genus JALVDI01. Next base: position 7,254 of record JALVDI010000284.1, read on the forward strand.
CGGTAACAGGGAAAGATCCAATCGTTGGGGCGCATCGCCGCCGCCGACCCGAGGATGCATGCTTCCTCACCGAGCGACCCGATGTGGAAACCGATCCGTCCCTGGCGCTGCAGGCGCTCCAGCTGGCCGTCGATGATGCGCGTGCGCACCATCGCCCGATAGAAGCGGAGCACCGTCTCCTGCGGCAGCTTGGGGTCCGTCTCGCTCCTCAAACTGCCGTCACGCTCGATCACCGACAGGACGTCATCGGCGAAGGTCGCGTCTGGAGTACGAATCGGGACTACCTGGGCTTGCGTCTGCATTCTCTCTCCCTTGAACGATGCGGGGTGCGCCGGCTGCTCACGAGAGCACTGCCAAGCGCTTCTTCTTGCCGTAGCGGTCGACCGCCGCCGGCGCGGTCTTCCCGGTCAGCACTCCGTGCAAGAACGCCTCGGCCGCACGATAGCTCGAACGCACGAGGGGCCCCGAAGCGACGAACTGGAAGCCCATCGCACGGCCCGCTTCTTCGTAGCGATGGAACTCCCCCGGCTCGACGTAACGCTGCACCTTCGCGTGCTTCTTGGTCGGCTGAAGATACTGCCCGACCGTCAGCACATCGACGTCGGCTTCGCGAAGAAGCTCCATGGCCTCGAGGACCTCGGCCTCCGTCTCACCGATGCCGACCATGAGCGAAGACTTCGTCACCTGGGCGCCGGCCTCCTTGGCCCAGCGGAGCACCGAGACACTCCGCTCCCAGCTGCAGCGCGCATCCCGGATGCTTCGCTGGAGCCGCGGCACCACCTCGACGTTGTGCGCGAAGACATCCGGAGCACCGTCGCGCACGACCGTCTCGACGTCGCGGCGCTGGCCCTGGAAGTCCCCGAGCAGCGTCTCGACGAGGAGATCGGGCGAGTAGTGCTGGATGCGCCGGATCGTCTGGGCCACGTGAGCCGCGCCCCCGTCCAGTAGGTCATCGCGGTCGACCATGGTGAGGACCACGTAGGCCAGCCCGAGCCCCGCCAGAGCTCGGCCTGTGTTCTCCGGCTCCCGAGGATCGATGAAGCCCTGTGGATTGCCCGTGTTGACCGAACAGAAACGGCACCCTCGGGTACAGGTCTCCCCGAGGATCATGACGGTCGCCGTGCCCTGGGCCCAGCACTCGAAGATGTTGGGGCAGCGCGCTTCTTCGCAGACGGTGTGCAGGTCCCGGGCGCGCATCTCGCCCTTGAGCGCTTCGAAACGCTCCTGGCCGGCGCCAGAGGGGAGACGAACGCGGAGCCACCGCGGTTTTCGGTCGGGAAGCGACATGGACCCTTCGTAGAGAGCGGCGCGCCGCGGAGCCATCCGGTGGCGTCGCGGGAGACCGCGCGGTCGCACCCTAGGGGCCCCCTTGGAAGCTGTCAACCGACGGAAATCAAAGCGGATATGGCGCATCGCGTCATCGCCGCAGCCAGCCCCCTGCGAGCTTTCCGATCCGCGCGAACGCGCCCCGCGCAGCGCCGATCCATTCACTTCCATGGACCGCAGGAGGCGATCCATGCGGGACGTGGTGGAAGTGCGCTCGGGCCCGGCTCGGAGCCGAGCGTCCGCTCAGCCGCCGGTCAGAGCCGAGGCATGAGCGTCCGCTCAGCCGCCGGTCAGAGCCGAAGCATGAGCGACCTGAAGCCAGCCTCGGGCCCGCAGCAGCAGGCTCTGGACGGACTCCCAGTCCACGGGCTCCGTGTCGAGGAGCTCGGTCACTTCGGCGAGCGCTGCGATGGCCTGCTGTACCTGCTGTCGAACGTCGTTGGCGTGCCCCATGCCACGTCTATCGGCCGCGCGGCACCGAGGTTGAGGAAATGGCGGAAAATTGCGTCCTCACGGTCGGGCGATGCCGTGCAGGACCATCTCGACCACGAGCTGCGCCGTCGTCGCAGGCGGCACCTGGAGCCGACCGCGGAGCATGCCGAGAGCGAGCTGCTCGATGGCGCCGACGACCACGAGCGCGGTTACCCGTGGATCGGTCACGCGGAGCAGGCCTCGATCCGCGGCGACCTCCGTCAGCTGGACGGCGCCGTCCTCGAGCTCGCGGGCGAGGGCGTGAAGCCCCTCGGTCTCGGGGGTGGCCGGCGCCCGGTTCTCCTGGAGATAGAGCCGCATCACCGGCAGGTGCTGCATCGCCACGGACGCGAGCGCCTCGGCCAACTCGCTGTAGGCAGCGGTCAGCTCCTCGTCGGAGGTGGCCTTCCCCAAGCTGACGGCGCAGCGGCGCATCGCCTTGCGGACCTCCGCGGCCGGCTCGCCGACGATCGCGTCCAAGAGCGCCCGCTTGTCGTCGAAGTAGCGGTAAAAGTTGCCCTTGGCGGTGCCCGCCAAGCTCGCGATCTCGTCGATCGTGACGCTGGCGACCCCCTTGTCGAGAAAGAGCTCGAGCCCGGCCCGCTCGAGATCCTCGATGCGCTTCTGGCGGTTCAGGGCGCGCTTGCCGCCTTCCTTGCCAGGCCGTTTCGGCGGGGCCTTCGGTCCGCGACGCCTCATGAGGGGGTTCTACCACAGCCGCCCTGGACACCCTGAGCTCGCCCGGAGACAAATCGCGACCCATTGGTCACGAACACTTGCTCAACAGCGACCCATCGGTCATTCTTCAGACATGACCGGAAAGTCACGGTTTTGGAGGCGCAGATGATCGGTGTTCCCCTCGGGTTGCTCGCGGCCAACGCGAGCGAGTGGCTCATCCACAAATACGTGCTGCACGGCGCAGGGAAGAAGAAGGGAAGCTTCTGGGCTTTCCATTGGCATGAGCATCACCGGGAGTCGCGGCGGCATGGAATGCGCGACCCGCACTACGCTCGCCCGGTGCTCGGGCTTCATTCGCAGGGCAAGGAAGCCGCGGTCCTGCTCGCTGGGGCAGCGGCCGTCGCTCCCCTCTTCCCGATCGCCCCCTTCTTCGTCGGGACCCTCTGGTACTCGGCACTGAACTACTACCGCGTGCACAAGCGATCCCACGAAGATCCCCGGTGGGCGCGCGAGCATCTAACCTGGCACTACGACCACCACATGGGCCCCAAGCAGGACGCCAACTGGTGCGTCACGCGGCCCTGGTTCGACCATCTGATGGGAACGCGGGTCCCCTACGCCTTCACCGAACGAGAACGCCGCGACATCGAGCGGCGGGAACGACGAGCGGCCGATCGCGCGCTGCGCCCGAGCAAGACGCCTCCGCCGGTGCCGAAAGCCGCCTGAGCGCAAGGCCCGCGAAACGCGCCCCCCCAAGAAAGGCTTGCCGGGATCGCACACGGTGCGACCCCGGCAAGTGGTGGTGGTGGATGGGTGGTGTGGATGAAGGATGGGTGAAAACGAATCGTCGCCCGCTTCAGCCGTTCAACGACAGATGCCGTCGATACATTCCTGGCTGCCTGAACAATCCGCGGACGTCGCGCAGTCGGTCGTCGCTTCGTTGGTCGTAGCGCAGTAGTTCTCTTCGAGGCAGACGGAGAACTGCACGTCGACCCGGGCGCACTCCTCGCTGGTCTCGCACGGTGTGCGGCAGACACCGTTCACGCAACGGAACCGACAGTCGGCGTCGCTCTCACAGAACGGCCGCGGGCGCGTGTCGACCCGACAGCGGCCCCCATCGCAGTAGCGGCCCTCGGCGCAGTCGGTGTCCACCATGCAGCCCGGAACGCAGCTCGAGTCGAGGCAGATCTCGCCGCTGCCGCACTCGCTGTCGGCCGTGCACTGACCGACCGGCGGCGGGATCTCCCGGCAGAAGCCCGCCTCGCAGCGCAGTCCGTCGCCGCAAGGTTGCCCTGCGCCGCAGGCGACCGTGCACCGTCCGTCGACGCACTGACGACCGGCGCCGCACTCGGTGTTGAATCGACAGACGTCCTCGTCCGGGCGGCATTCGCCGTCGAGGCATACGAACCCGGCGCTGCACACGCCCGTGTCGGCGCACGAACAGCCGGACTCGCCGCAGCTACGATCGTCGGGAACACACATCCCATCGCGACAAACGAGCGTGCTGTCGCCACAATCCGCGTTCCGTTCACAGGTGCCGGGGCGAGGCTGGGGGTTCGGTTCGGTGGGGCCGACACACGAACCCTCACGGCACACGGTCCCATCCTCGCAGTCGCGGTCGCGCTCGCAGCCAGCCACGCACCCCAAGTCCGTACACAGGGTGCCGTCGGGACACTCGAAGTCACCCCGGCAAGTCGGGCGCTCGGGCGGCTCGACCTCGCGACAACCGAGGCCGTCGCAGTAGTAGCAGCCGGTGTCGTCGCAATAGTAGTCGTCCGACGGACAACCACCGAGAAGGGAGAGTGCTCCGAGAGCCAGGATCGCGGTCTGAAGTTGAAGGCGCTGCATCATGCTTCCTCGTCGCCCATGGTTATCCACGAAACGTGCCAACGCCATTCAACCACTGCACTGCGGATCGTTCGTGAAACAACCCGCGGTTTGGGCACCAGCCCTGCCGCTCGCAGGGGTCCGGCACGCGCATCCGGGTCACGTTCGTGAACCTGGGTTCACGAACCCCGACGAGCCAGGACCGCCCGAGCCTGACGCCGAGTCGGCTCACCGGCACCCGATGCCGCAGTGCAAGCCCGTCCAATCTCCGGTCGCGAGCCGAGTCCCTCGGCGGTGCGCTCGGAGAGCCTTGCGACGGATGGAGTCGGCGAGGCCTGGAATTGGGTGAAGTCTTGGCGCCCGCCTTCGAATCCGGCAGCATCGGCAGTGCGCGTCGGCTCCCCAA
>JALVDI010000285.1 GCA_027009115.1 Polyangiaceae bacterium
CGCCCCCCCCCCCTGCCTCGCCGTGCCTCTCACGGCAGGGAGCACGCCCCTGGGCGGCGCACGGCTCGACCATCTTCCTTCGAGAACACCTCGCCCAGCGGCATCGCGACGCAGGGGCGCCCGTGCGGCCGATCCATCACGGTCGATACCCGGGCGGACCGCTCGAAGCAGCCGCCAAGCCACGAGGAGCAGAAACCCGGCAGGCCGCCCCCTGCCCTGGGACCGCTGCCGCGCTCGCTGTATTTTTCGACTAGATTCTCGCGGGCCTTCTTTGGAACACTGAGAGGACATCGGACCCTGGCCTGGGCGCGGTGGCTACCCCAGCGGCCACCTCCGGGCGAGGAACCTCGGTGATTCCTTGCGTTCCCCCTTGGCATGCGACGTGCTGTCTCCCGGAGTGTGAAGGTGACCCCCATGCGCAACATCCCCTGGACGAGCCTTGCCCTCTTGGTCGCGATCGGCTGCGGCGGCGGCCCAGACCCGCTGGCCGAAGCCGAAGCCGAGACCGGCGTCGAAGGGCCGCTGGACCCCATGCCGCCCGACAGCAAGTTCGACCTCGACGGCGACCGCGGCCCGCGCATCGTGGACGGGGCTCCGACGGAGGTCTGGGCGGCCCGGCGCGACTGGGACGACACGGACCCTGCCGCAGGCGTCGCCTGGGAGGCCAACAGCGGGTTGACCTGGGAAGAGAAGTACGACCGCTGGATCGCGAGCTTCCAGCCCATCGACCGAGCCAGCGGCTACGGCCAGACGATCAGCGTCCCGACGCCCTTCGGCGACCGCGTGTTGGACGCGCCCACCCTCGAGTGCGCCGAGGTCGCCCTGCTCTTCCGCGCGACCTTCGCCTCCTGGTACGAGCTTCCCTTCTTCGTTCAGGGCTGGGACGCCCGCACCCGGCAGACGATGTACGCCGGCCACTTCGGCTTCATCAACGGGAATGGCGAGCGCGTCGGCCGCTTCCCGAACTTCCGCACGGCGTACCGCGACTACACCAGCGAGTGGTCGCCGGGGGATCCTTGGCCCCGAGACGAGCGCCTGCGCGGCTACCGCCTCGGCGACGACGACGAGGTCCTCTCGCTGACGGAGGCGGACGGCGTCGAGCGCGGCGCCGGCGCCTACTTCGACGAGCTCTTCCTCAACAAGCGCGCGGGCTACTTCGCTCGCCTGCTGTTGCTCTACTTCGGCAGCGCCAACCTCGCCGACGAAGCGAACATGTTTCACATCGAGCCGGCGGCCACGTTCCCAGGCGATGTCCTGCTCGAACGCTGGCAGCGCCGGGGCATCGGCCACACGATCCCGGTCGTGCGGGTGGAGGAGCCCGTGCCCGGTCGGCTTCAGGTCACCGTGGTCAGCGGTTCTATGCCGCGGCGGCAGCCGGTCTGGGAGGAGCCCCGCAGCGCCCGCAGTTCGTTCACCCTCGCGGCCACCGGCGGCATGGGGACGGCGAGTGACGGCACCCCTTACGCGGAGCTTGGCGGCGGCATCCGGCGCTGGCGTACGGCGGTGCGCCAAGGCACCCGCTGGCGCAACCTCGTCCGGCCGGCGGACGTGGACGCCTACATCGACCCCGGCGACACGACGGCCATCGCCGCGCGCCCCGATCAGTTCGAGGAGATCCTCGCGGATGTCTCGCCCGAAGAGCAGGTGGAGGTCGCTCTCCAGCAGATCGAGGCGGCCCGCGACCACCTCCGAAACTATCCCGCGAGCTGCGCCGCGCGCACGCGCCGAGAGGACGCCTTCGCGCGCCTCTACGAGCTGACCGCCGATCTCTACGGCTGGGACCGCCAGCGCACGGACAGCGAGCACCGCACGCTGGAGGACTACGTGTTCGCGGAGCTCGAGTACGAGGCGTCCCGCACCTGCTGCTGGAACCGCAGCACCTCCGCGATGCACGAGATCATCATGGACTACGCCCGCGCCGAGCAGGCCGAGGCGGAGACCATGGGACTGTGCGTGGCTCCGTCGATCTTCCGCTCGGAGCGCGACACGGGCTATGGGCGCTGGGCCGACCACGCGGCGAGCCTGGGCCGCGCGAGCGAGTGGGTGGCCTGGAGCGCCGATGAGACGTGTCCGTGGCAGGACGTCGCCGAGGACACGCCCGCCAGCCGCGAGGTCACGGACTTCTGCGCGGCCACCCCGTCGGACCCGGACCCCATCGAACCGGACCCGGACCCCGTGGACCCGCCGGACGCCTGCGATGCCTTTGGCCAGGACGACAGCCGCGAGACCGCGCTGTCGCTGGCGGTCACGACCCATGCGGAGATCTGCGAGGGCGACGAGGATTGGTACTTCCTGCCCTCCGGCGGGACCGTCGTGCTCACCTTCACCCACGCCGACGGCGACCTCGACCTCGAGGCCATCGACGTCGAGGGCCGACGCATCGGGTCGAGCACGAGCGTGAGCGACGAGGAGCGTTTCTCGAACGACGCGCCCTACTACGTGCGCGTGTACGGGTACGCTGGCGCGGCGAACGCCTACACGATCACCGTGGAGTGAGCGCGGCGCCCGAACGCACGTAGCGCTGGAACGTCCAGGGGCCGCTCGGCTCGTCGACGACCCGTGGCGGCGAGGCCGGCCGCAGGAGGCGCACGAGCTCCGCCTCGGACCAGAGCCTGCCCGCGCGCGCCGTTGCGGGCAGTGCTCGCCCTCGGAACACCGACAACCACAGCTCGTCGATCGCCAGCGGCGGCCGGTAGAGCGCCCGGCTCGTCGATGGCCCCGCCTCGACGAGCACCCCCTCGGCACCCAGTTCTTGCCGAAGCCAACGAATGGCTTCCCGGGCGTCGAGGTCCGCACGCCGGACCACCTCGACGTGACTGGGCAGCGCCGGCAGCTCCGCCTCGGGGGTCGTGATGACGAGGGGCCGAGCCCACCCATGCAGCGCAGGGTGGCCGGGGTCCAGACCGCGACCCTTGGTAAGAACCGCGAGCCATGGTGGCGCCGCGCCGACACGCTCCTGGCGCCACTGCCGGAGCGCCTCGGGGGCCCCGGATTGCCCCAGCTCGTAAACCAGTTGGGGCTCGTCGCGCAGAATCTTGCCGGTCACCAGGATTGCGTCGGCTCGGGCGCGCGCCAGGCCGAGGGCGAAACGGTCGTGCTCGCTCGCCGGCGCGTCGTCGCCGATGGCGATGGTGACGAGGTCGCCGCCCGGCGCAGCCCAAAGCGCCGTCACGTGCGCGACACCCGAGGACGCGGCGATGTCGCCGAACATCTGGCGCGCGAGGGCATCGACGTCGGTGACGCTTCGACAGGCTGTAGGAGTCACCGCCGCAGGGTCGTGTATTCTCCGGCCATGCTCAACGTGGACGAGTTCGAGAGTGCCTTTCGAGCCGCCAACAAGGTGTCGTTCCGCCACGTCCCTCCCACGGTCCGTCGTGTGCTCGCCATCGCCGACCTCGCAGAGACCGAGCTCGACGACTGGGTCGACGCTGGGCGGCGGCTTCTGGTGGCGTTGGACGGCAAAGTCGAGTGGGTGGTGCACGGAGCTGGGAGCTGGTCGGGAGTCGAGGGGGTCCTGCGGCTCGTGGAGGAGACGAGCCCGGACCTGATCGTCAGCTACCGGAACCTCAACTCGGATGCCTGGAAGTGGGCCTATAGCCTGGGCGTCTATCTCAACGCACTGACGCGCGGGACCACTGTCCCCGTGTTGGTCACCCCCAACCCGCACGCCTACCCCGCCATGAGCTGGCAGCATTCCCGGACCGACTCGGTGATGGTGGTCAACGACAGCCTTACCGGCGACGACGCGCTCATCAGCTGGGGCGCAGCCATCGCTCGGCCCGGAGGAGAGCTGCACCTGACACACATGGAGCACGACGAGATCTTTGCGCGCTACATGGACGCGATCTCCAAGATCCCCGAGATCGACACGGACACGGCGCGGGCGACCTTGATGGCACACCTGCTCAAGGAGCCGACCGAGTACATCGAGTCGGCCGAAGCCAAGCTCGCCGAAGCGGGCCTGGAGCTACAGGTACGCAAACACGTGCGGATGGGCCACCGCGTGCGTGACTACCGTGGCCTCGTCGAGGAGCACGAGGTCGACGTGCTCGTCTTCCCGACCCTCGAAGAGGACCGCCTGGCGCTCCATGGCGTCGCCTACTCGCTGGCGGTGGAGCTCGTCTCCACGCCGCTGCTGATGGTCTGATGACCCCCGACGAGCTCGCTCCGCACGCAGCACACGCGCCGCAGCCCTGGGTCACCGCGGTCTTTGCCACGGTGCTGCTCGGCATGGTGCTCACCCTCGCCTTCGAAGAGCGGATTCACGCCCGCAAATCGCTCATCACCGGCCTCTACGCGATCGTGGCCCTCGCCCTCGGACACGTCCTGGACGTGCTCCCCTTTGGCCCGGTCGTCAACGCCTTCGGCGAATCCATCGCGCTCCCGGTCTACGTGCAGGGCATCGACTGGGGGGTCATTACGATCATCTTGGGATCGAGCCTCTTTGTCGACGTCACCAGCAAGTCCGGCCTATTCACCTGGATCGCCATCAAGCTGACGAAAGCCTCCCGCGGCGATCCGCTGTGGTTGCTCGTGTCCTACGGCGGCATGACGGTCCTGTTCAGCGCGCTGCTCAACAACGTGACCGCGATGATCATCGTCGGTTCGCTGACGGCGGTCTCCCTCGAAAAACTGGGGAAGCGCGACAAGCTGATGGGGTTTCTACTCATCGAAGGCCTGCTCACCAACGTCGGCGGGCTGCTGACCCTCATCAGCTCGGTGCCGAACATCATCGTGGGTCACGCCGCCGGCATCAGCTTCGTTGCTTTCTTCTTCGCCGCGGCGCCATACGTGGCCGTGGCCACGATCGCGACGATTGCGCTGGGGGCCGCGAAGTATGGCATCCGGCGGATCCGAGACCCCGCAGACCGGCGCATCGCCGCCGAGCTCGTGTCCAGCTTCGACGAGACGGACAACATCGACTCGCCGGGCTTCTTCTGGCTCTCGGCAGCGATGCTCGTGGCCTTCATCGCGTCCATCGCGGCCACGAGCGTCTTGGACTACCCGCTCGGCATGGGTTTCGTCGCCATGGCCTTTGGCGTGATCATGCTGCTCCGCTACAAAGCGAGCGTCGAACGCTTCTACCGCAGCATCGACTGGGACCTGCTGCTCTTCTTCGCCTTCCTCTTCGTCGTCATCAACGTGATGGAGCACGCGCACGTGCTGGCGGCGATCGGGGCCGGTCTCGCGCACGTGATCGCGCTCAACGAGATGCTGGACGGCGCCGGGACCGCCACGACGCTGGTCGCGTCCGCGGCATTCAGCGCGGTCACCGACAACATCCCTCTGGCCGCGATGCTCGCCAAGATCCTCCAGAACTTGCAGCCCCTCGACGACCCTCGGCTGTGGTGGAGCGTCGTGTTCGGAGCCAACCTGGGCGGCAACCTCACCCCGATCGGCTCGGCAAGCACGGTCGTGGCGGTGACCTTGATGCACAAGCACGGCCTGTCGATGAGCTTCGGACAGTTCGTTCGCGCAGCGTTCTTGTTTGCCGCGGCGCACATCGCGCTGGCCGTACTCTACGTGCTCTTCGTCCTTCCGCGCGCTCCGCTCTGATCGTCACGCGGGCACGCCAGAGCGGCTCAGCGCAGGCTGGCCGGCCCGGTGACGAGGCGACGCACCACATCCACCTGGCGATGGCATCCCATCTTGTGGAGGATGTGCTTGACGTGGGTGCGGGTAGTCTCGACGCCGACGCCCAGCACCTCGGCGATTTCCCGAGGCGACCGCCCGAGCACCAGTTGGGCCGCCACCTTCGATTCCGTCGGTGTGAGCCCGTAAAGCGAGCGATAAGCCTCCAGATCGGTCTCCGGTGCGGCCTTCGCATCGGCCAGGGCAACGACGATCGCGTCCGGCAACGAAGGCCCCCCCTGGGTCAGCACCATCTGCAAGCATCCATCCGGCCGGGGTACGACCAGCGCGACGCGGGGCCTCTCGCCTCGCTCCAAGCGCTCGATGGCGGCAGCGAGCTTCCCATGCACGGCCGCGTCCGTCGCGGCGAGCTCGTCGTCGACGGTGCGGCGCAGCCCGCGTCCATCGATCAAGCGATAGGCCTCACGATTGGCCACGCAGATGCGCCGCTCCAAGAGCACCACGAGCCCCAGGGGCACGCGCTCGAGCGCTCCGGCGAGGGCCTCTGCCCAGCGCACCGTCTCGGCGTGACGGCGCTGAAGCCGAAAGTAGGCGTGCAGGAGCGCCTCGACCGGCGCCTCCAGAGCCCCGCCGTCGGTGGAGAGGACCGCACGCCACCCGGCCTCGGTCGTCGGTTCTTTGGAGAGGTGGACGCCCGATGCGTCGGGCTCCTCCTCGGACTGGGCTAGCGGCCCCCCGTCTGCGTGCGCCATCGCTCCCCTAGGCTGACAAAAAAGATGGCGGCGCACCATCCCCCGAACTAGGGAGACGTCTGGGCCGCCTCCCCCGGCTGTGCCGTGAGATCGCCGAGGGGATCGCGGCCCACGCGGTTGCTCCCGTCGAGGGAGCCGACGTCGGCCTGCGTCAGGTCCACGCGCGGAGCGAAAACCTGGCGATGAAAGTCGTCGATGAGGTGCTGTGCGTAGACCTCGATGGGCTCGGACGGCGTCGGAGTCGCCTCGCCGCAGCCGAGCACACTCCCGCTGGCCCCGTGCAAGCAGATCCTGGCCGAAGCGGCCGTGACCTCGCCGCGGACCTCGAGACCCTCGTCGCCCACCTCGAAGCGGGGCGAGCGGCCCAGGGCGTCGGTCGCCTCGGCGGCAACGTCGTCGCCGGTGAGACTCACCCGAACGGGGATCGCCCACTCCAGCCGACGAAAGACCCCCGGGTCCTGCTGAAGAGCCGCTTCGTAGGCCGCGAGCGCCGCCGGCACCCCTTCGGCACGGCGCGTGGCCTCGGCCCGCAGCGCGTCGACCCGAGCGCGGAGCAAGGCCTCGCCCAGGCCCAAGGCGCCACGGGCGCGCTCTGCGAGCTCCAGGGCCCGGGGCTCGTCGCCCATGACGAGCACGGCCTCCGCCTCGAAGGCGTCGTAGTAGGCGTCCGCGCCCGGCCGCTCATCCCGCGCACGGGCGCGCCGAACCGCTTCGGCGACGACGCCGGCGCCGAGCACCTCGACCAGCTCACCGACGAGCCAGGGTTGCACGATCGCCGCCTGAGCGCCGCCGATACGAAAGAAGCCCACGAGCCGCTCGTCGTCGGCCAAGAGCCGCGCCGCCCGGCGGCCGCTCGTCCAGGCTTGCACCCGCAGGCGAAGCGCGCGCCCGCGCGCCCCGAGGCGATCCATCAGGCCGAGGGCGCTGGTCTTCTCGCGCTCCAGCTCCGCGACGGTGAGACGCGCGCGGCGGTCCAGGAGCGCCACGATGGCTTCGTCCTGCGCCGGGTCTCGGCTCGCGTGGGAGCGGCGGTCAGGCATGACGAGGGCGGCGTCGGTGATGCGCAGCGCCTCTTCGGGTCGGCCGACCACGAGATAGAAGCTCGCCAGCGCGCGACGGCTCTCGTTCCGGTCCGACTCGCGCATGTGCGGCTCGCGGCGGAGGCGGTAGCGCGGCAACTCTTTGAGCGCGTCGAGAGCCTCTGCGAAGCGTGCGCCGCGAATGTAGAGCTCGGCCAAATCGAGCCACGGGTTGCCGTAGCCGGCGTAAGGCGCGCGGGTGCCCTCGAGCAGCGCCCGCTCGGCCTCGTCGAGCTTGAACACGCTCCGCGCCGCCTCCGCGAAGTTCGTGTAGTCGACCGTGTCCATCTCCCGGCCCGAGCTGCGGGAGTGCTCGAGGGCGCGCCGGCAGGCCTCGTATCCGTCGAGCTCGTTGCCGGACTCGAACTCGACGGCACACAGAGCGTTGAGGCCGACGAAGACGGCACGCGGATCACCGCTCCGCACGGCCGCCGCTGCGACACGCCTCGCCTCGTCGTAGCGGCCAAGCTTGAGCAGCGGCCAGGCTTGGTCAGCGACGATGTCCGGGTCGTAAAGCTCGTTGTAGCGCGCGTAGTACGCCAGCCGCTGCTCGTAGTGCTCGAGCTCGCCGTGGATGGCCGCAAGCTCGAGCAACAAGCGCGCGTGCCAACGCCAAGGTCCCTCCGGACCGGGGCGGCCGCCGTACCGTGCTTCGAAGAGCCGCAGCGCATCGTCCAGATGGTAGAGGGCCCAAGGGAAATTGGCCTCCGCGTAGTGGTACGCGTAACCCAACACGAAGTGGCCGAGGTACGAATCGGGGTGCCGCTCCAAGAGCGCCTGCGCCGCCTCCCGCGCCTTGATCAGCTTGCCGCTCCGCGCGAGCGCCCAGGCCCGCAGCTCCTCGGGGCTCCCCGGCGCTCCAGGCTCGGCGACGGTGAAAGCGCCGAGGTCGTCCTGCGCGCCCACCACCCACGAGGCGCAGAGCGCAGCGGCCCCAAGAACGAGCGCGAAGGCGCGAGCGGGCGAGGCTCTCACCGCCTCAGACTCACGCGGGCAAGGCGCTCGATCTGTGGCGCCAGAGCGTCTCCGATGACTTCCCCAGGATCGTCGACGCCCGGAGCCAGCTCCAAGCGGTGGGCAAAGACGCGCGGCGCCAAAGCCTCGATGTCCTCGGGGGCCACGTAGTCACGGCCGTGAATCAACGCCCGCGCCTGAAGCGCCGGCATCGTGAGCACGAGCGAGCGGGTCGAAGCCCCCTGCAACACCCGGGCGTCCGAACGCAACGCGCGAGCCGTGTCCACGAGCGCTTCTTTGACGAGCGGCGCCAGGTGGACCTCTCGCCGAATGGTCGCGCGCGCGGCAAGGACCTCACTGCGCTTCACGCCCGGAAGGTCATCGGCCCGCTTCAGAGTCGGCGTCGGGTACGCGTCGAGGACCGCCAGCTCCGAAGCACGGTCGATATGCACCATCTCGACCTTGAAGAGGAAACGGTCGAGCTGCGGCGTCGGCAGCGGGTACGTCCCGGCCAAGTCGAGCGGGTTCTGGGTGGCGATCACGAAGAAGAGCTCGTCGAGAGGGTGCGTCGTGTCGTCGATGGTCACCTGCTTCTCGGCCATCGCCTCGAGCATCGCGGCCTGCACTTTCGGCGAGGTGCGGTTGATCTCGTCGGCGACGACGACGTGCGCGAAAATGGGCCCGCGCCGGAAGTCGAAGCCCCCGGCGTCGACATCGAAAACGTTCGTCCCGGTGATGTCGCTGGGCAGCAGGTCGGGGGTGAACTGGATGCGCCGGAAGGGCCGAACCGCCGGGTCGCCTCCGTCCTTCTCGATGGCCTCACCGAGCGCCCGCGCGAGGGTCGTCTTGCCCGAACCAGGATAGTCCTCGAGCAGGACGTGGCCGTCGGCGACGAGCGCGACGAGGACGAGCTCGACGACCTCGTCGCGACCGAGCACAGCGGTTCGCAGCCGCGCCCCGAGCCGCTCGGTGACCGCGTGCGCCGAAGCAAGAGCATCGGCGTCGGGCCGGCTCGATAGGGAGGAGCTCGACGAGGAGAACGGAAGAGCAGAGTCGACCATGGAAGGCATCGGGGGGAACTTTCAGCGAGAAGTCAACCAGGACCAGGGGGTGAGGCGACCGATCCAACGGCGGCGAGGCGGGACGCTCCGCGCGAGCTCGTCGTGCATCGCGTCGAGATGGTGCCTCATCCCCTCGGCCGCTCGCTCCGCGCGGCGGCTTCCGAAGGCGGCGCCGACGTGCACACGCGTGAGGAGCACGAAGGAGGGAGCCTCGGTCGCAACTCGGGCAGCGAAGGCTTCGCGGGTCTCGCCGCGTCGCCGACGGAGGCGGAGCTCGCTGAGCCGGTCGAGGGCGGCGCGGTAGGCCACTCTCGGCTGCGCCTTGGGCGACGCGAAGCGCGGCGCGAGCCGCCGCCACGTCTTGATGAGCTGAAGCAGCAGCAGGACCCCGCCGAGGGCGATCAGCGCCACCGCGAGGAGCGTCGACATCGTCCAGGTGCTACTGAGCGTCGGCTCGGGCTCGCATTGCTCCGGAGGCACCGCCTCCAGCCCGCGGGCGAGCTCGCCGAGGAGCCGCTGCAGCTCTGGGTCCGGCGGCGGCCCCGGAGGCGTCAGCACGGTCTGTGGGCTGACGTCGGCGACGACCCAGCCGAACCGGTCGAAGTACACCTCAGCCCAGGCGTGACTGGCCTCGCCGCTGATGAGCAGCGCCGAGCCGCCCTGACGCGTCGCCTCGTCGATGGCGTAACCGGTCGCCACCCGCGCCGGCAGCCCGGCGGCTCGGAGCATGTAGGCGGCGGCGTGCGCGAAGTGGACGCAGTAACCCGTGAGATCGCCGAAGAGGAAGTCGGCCGTCGGGTCGTCGGCGCCCGCGTGCCGGCTGCGAAGCGAATACTTGCCCTCCTGGCTGAGCCAGCCGGTGATCGCCGCCACCTTCGCGGCCGCGTCGTCCTCGAGTCCCGATCCCGCCAGGCGCTCGCGGAGCACCCGCTCGGTCAGTTCGGCGTAGCGAGGGTCCGTCGGCGCCTGAAGGTAGTGCGCCCACTGCTCCGGCGTCCAAGAGGGGTCGCCGGGACGACTCCCGACCATCGACCGGAAATCCGCCGTCAAGACCGCCGAGGTGACTCGGTAGGTGCGGCGGAAACGATCCGGATCCGGGTTCGGTGAGGGCTCGAAACGGATCGGCGCTTCCAGACCGAAAGGGCGGGTGTGATCGGCCAGCAGCGCGACGGTGGTCTCGATGGTCGTTCGGTTGGCGTTGACCGGCGGGGCATCCTGTACGTCGAAGGCGACGGTGGGGAAGTCGCGGGCGATGTCGCGATCGACGCCGGTCCCGACGGCCGACACGAGCCTCCGTCCGTTGTACTGACTGAACGCCCCTTGCCGGAAGTAATAGACGCCGTAGGGCGGCGAGTAGTCGTCGTGAAAGAGGACGACGCCGACCGGAACGCGCTCGTTGGAGGTGTCCTGCTCGTCGCGAAACTCGAGCTCATCCTGATCGGGGCGACCACGTCCTCCGCCGGCTCCACGGGCCTCGCCTTCCGCCTCGGACCCCTCGGCCTCGTGCTCGTCG
>JALVDI010000286.1 GCA_027009115.1 Polyangiaceae bacterium
GAAGACCGTGTCGTCCTGCAGCGCGAGCGGTCCCGGGGCGCAGTCGTAGGTCAGGGTGAAGGCGACGAAGGGGGTTCCATCCCGCTCGCGCCAACGCGGCATCGTGGACCGGACGGCGCAAGGAACCCCGCCCGCACGAACGACGATGCCCTCCTCGAGCCAGCGCCGAAGCAGCGCCCCGCGCGCGAGGATCGCCTCGCGGTGCAGGTCTTCCCCGAGGCCGAGCTCCATGGACGCGTCGAGGGCCTCGACCTCGACCTCCAGCCGAACCCTCCCCTCGCCGACCTCCGCCCGCAGGTACTTGCGGCTGCCCAGATGCGCCGACGCCGGCGCCGGGAGAGCCGCGAGCAGCAACAAGATCGCTGCGAGTCGGAGCACCGCTCGGGGATACCAAAGTCCGGCGTCCGAACGCGAGCGTGAACGACCCCCGCGGCCTCCGAGCCCCTCGACTCCGGCACACCTTCCGGGCTAAAGCACACCTCAAGAACCATCATCCGCCGATCCGTGGACTGGGTACGACCCATGCCGCAGCGACGAGCCGAGGAAATGCCGAGTATTCTTGGGGTGAGAGCATGGCGGCAGAGGGCGTGCAGAGGCCGCGGAGCGGCGACGAGGGGTTTTCCGATGTGCTCTAGAACCCGTGCCCTGGACGAAGCGGACGACCACTTCCACGACGAGTGTGGCGTCTTCGGGGTCTTCGGCTCCGACGAAGCCGCGAACCTCACCTACCTCGGCCTGCACTCGCTGCAGCATCGCGGACAGGAAGCCTGCGGCATCGTCACGAGCAACGGCGAGCAGCTCTTCGTCCATCGAGGCCTCGGCCTGGTCCAAGACGTGTTCACGGGCTCCGTGATGGATCGCCTCCCGGGCTCCCGGGCCATCGGTCACGTGCGCTACTCGACCGCCGGCGGCTCACACATCAAGAACGCTCAGCCCATCGCCGTCGATTGCGGCCACGGGAGCATCGCCGTCGCCCACAACGGCAACCTGACGAACGCCCGGGAGCTGCGCGCCGACCTCGAGGCCGAAGGGTCGATCTTCAGCTCGTCGAGCGACACGGAGGTGCTCGTCCATCTCATCGCTCGCAGCCGCCGTCAGACCACCGAAGACCGCGTGTGCGACGCGCTCTCGAAGGTCGAAGGCGCCTACTCCCTCGTGTTCCTCAGCGCCGACACCCTCGTCGCCGCTCGGGATCCCCACGGCTTCCGCCCGCTCTGCCTGGGCATCCGCGGCGACACGCACATCGTCGCGAGCGAGCCGCCCGCCTTCGGCCTCATCGGCGCGCGCTACGTCCGCGACGTGGAGCCCGGCGAGGTCCTCGTCATCGACGAATCGGGCCTACGCAGTCTCCGTCCCTTCGCGGCGAGAGCACGGCACATGTGCATCTTCGAGTACATCTACTTCGCGCGACCGGACGCGAGCTTCGATGGCATCAGCGTCTACAGAGCGCGGCAGCGCCTCGGCCAGGTCCTCGCGCGGCAGCAGCCGGTGGACGCCGACGTCGTCATCCCCGTCCCGGACAGCGGCGTGGCCGCGGCGCTGGGGTTCTCCCGCGAGACGTCCATCCCCTACGAAATGGGGCTGATCCGCAGCCACTACGTCGGGCGCACCTTCATCGAGCCGCAGCAGTCGATCCGCCACTTCGGCGTGCGGCTGAAGCTCCACCCGGTGGCCAGCGTACTGCGCGGCAAGCGCGTCGCGGTCGTCGACGACTCGATCGTGCGCGGCACGACGAGCCGGAAGATCGTCAAGATGCTGCGCGACGCCGGCGCCGTCGAAGTGCACCTGCGCATCAGCTCGCCGCCGACAGCTTGGCCCTGCTTCTACGGCATCGACACTCCAACCCGCGAAGAGCTCATCGCGAGCCAGCACTCCCCAGAGGAGATCGCAACCTACGTCGGGTCGAACTCTCTCGGTTACCTCAACATCGAAGGGCTCCACGAGGCGGTCGGCGGCCAGGGCTACTGCGACGCCTGTTTCAGTGGCGCCTACCCGGTGCCGGTCCCCCGCGCAGCGAGGCGCACCGATCGGCGCCAGCTCCCTCTCGTGGGTGTGTGAGTACGCCTGGCGCTCACTCGACTTCGCGCGCGGCCTCGCCCCGCACGAGCTGCAACATCCCCTCGACCTCCATCGCGACCTCGATCTCGGGGTTCGTGCGCAGGAAGCGCTCGAGGAAGGGGCGCGCCTGAGGGTACTCGCCGCGCTGGAAGTGCGTCGCCCCCATCAGGAAGAGTGCGTCCGGGTCGTCATCGCGGATCCGCAATACCTGCCGGCCCATTCTGAGCGCGCGCGCGTGATCCCCCATCATGCGTAGGGCCTGCCCTGCGCCGATCATCGCGCCGAGGTAACCCGGCGCGATCTCCATGGCCCGAACGTAGCACTTCAGGGCGCGCGGGTAGTCGCGCCGCTCGAAGTAGACGCCCCCCAAGAAGAAGAAGGCGTACTCGTTGTCCGGGTCTTGCTCCGAGGCCTTGGTGAGAACCGCCAAGGCCGCATCCTCTTCGCCCTCCTGAAGCAGCTCGATGCCTTCCTCGACCGCCTCCCAGCGCTCTCGGTCCCCGGGTCGCTGCTGCGCCTCGCTCATCGCCACGTCACCATGCGGCAACCATAGCAGTCTCGCCCAACACGGCTCTTCTGCACGCCGGCGACAGGCATCGCAACCCCGTCTTCGGCCCACGCCCAGCGTCGCTGGCCCGTGACTGCGACCGCTGCGCGCCCCCGAACGCGCCGATAATGCCCGCTCAAAGCGTAAAGGGATAAAGCACGACGAAACGTTCCCGCGCAAAGGGGGGGAAGCGTGCCGTCCGCACCGCCCGAGCGATGCACGAACCGGTCGGCGGCCGGGCCCAGTAGGGGTCCTCGACGAGGGCTGTGGTGACTCTCCCAGAGCTGGCTACGCTCACCCGCACCCGGACGGTGCCGTGGCCGTCCACGCACGCCTGCACCGCAGGACGCACGGCGCTCAGGGCCGCCTGAACCTGCTCCCGGGACGGAGCGTCGGCCAGCGCGGGCACAGCCGCCGCCGCGGACGTGCCCCCATTCCCCTCGGCTTGCGCGCGGTCGGCCGCCGGTGGCGGCTCCCTCCGGAGCTCCGAGTGCGACTCGATGGCGCCTAGGTCGTCCGAGGGTCGCTCTGCTCTCGGGCTCGCCCCCGGGTCCTCTCCGCCTCGCTCCTGCCCGCCGCTCTCGCGGGCGAGCGGGGATGGCCGCGGCCGCTCCGCGCGGACCCGGCGCGGCGACCGCGGCGCATCGGCCCCCTCGCCTTCGCTGGCTTCTGCGAGCGCCGGAGCCACCCTGTCCGGGGCCGTGTCCGCGGGCTCCCCGGGCTCTGCCGAGTCCGTGGACTCGCCGCCACCGGCCGCAGCCGAAGGAACAGGGGC
>JALVDI010000287.1 GCA_027009115.1 Polyangiaceae bacterium
GCGCGAACGAGCCATGGCCGAGGCGATGGACGCGCTGGCGGGCCTAGAGACCGAGCAGCGGCAGCTCGCCGAGCGCTCCGAGGCGACCCGGCGCGAGGTGGCCCAGAGGGCCCTGGAGGCGGCCGACGCCGAAGCGCTCGGGGTGGGCCGCGACCTTGCCCGGCGCGCGCGCCGAGCGAGCGAGCGCCTCGCGGCGATGCCTCCCGGCGCCCTCGGGCCCATGGACCAGGAGACCTTCGAACGCGCGCGGCAGCGGCTGGCGGACGCTCAGCTCGCCTTGAGCCACGGGGACCTGGGGGAGGCGCGCCGGATGCTCGAAGCCGCGGGCCAGGACGCGACCCAACTGCGGCGCGAGCTCGACTTGTCGGCGTTGATGTTCCCCGGGCGCGATGGGCGTGTCGCGCAGGCGGCTCGGATCGCGCGGGAGAGCGCCGAGGATATCGCGGAGCTGAGCGACGCCCTCGACGACGCGATCCCACGGCTGGCGGACTTCGTCGAAGGGCGGCAGCGGGAGCAGCTCCGGGGCGACGTGGCGCGGCAGCGGGCCGCGGCCCAGGCGGCGCGGCGCCTCGCCGAGCGCTTCGAGAGCGAGCCGGACGGGGCGCCCCTCTCACCGGACGGGGCGCGGGAGATGGCCGAGAGCCACCGGGCGATGAAGCAGGCGGAGCGGGCCCTGCGGCGAGGCGAGCCGGTGGACGCCGCCCGCGCGCAGCAGGAAGCGGCCGAGAGGCTCTCCGAGCTGCGGCGGCGCCTCGAGGAAGACCAGCAGCGCCAGCAACAAGAGTCCGAAGGCGGAGGGAGCGGAAGCGGCGGCGGCGCCCCCGAACAGCGCATCCGCGTCGAGATCCCGGGCGCGTCAGGGCGCCGCCAGCACCCGTTGCGACGCCGCCTCCTGGACGCGATGCGCGACGGGGCACCCCAGGGCTACGAGGACGCGGTGCGACGCTACTACGAGGAGCTGCTGCGATGAGGCGCCCTTCGCTCCATTGGCTCTGGGTGACCGCGGCGCTCCTGGGGAGCGCAGCCACCGCGGCGGCCCTGCCCCCCCCGGCGCGGCGCGCCCTACGCGAAGCGGAGCAGGCGCTGACCGAGTTGCGCGTCGAGGATGCCCAGGCCGCGATCGAGCCCCTCCTCCTGCGTCACGCCGCGGACGCCGAAGTGCTGCGGGTCGCGGCCCTCGTGCGCTTCCACAGCGGGGCCTACGAGGAGGCGGTCGCGTGGATGGAGGCGTCCCTTCGAGCTCGCCCGCCGCGGGGCGAAGGCGATCGCCGGCTGGGCATGCTGAACCTGCTGCGCTCGACCCGGGAGACGACGCGGGGCTTCGTCGAAGCTCGGAGCGAGGACGGCCGCTTCGTGATCTTCCACGCTCCCGGTCGCGATCGGCACCTGGTGGACTACGCTCTGCGCGCCATGCGCGGGGCCGACCGGGCCCTGAGCGAGGAGCTCGGCTACCGGATGCCGGGGCCGGTGAGGCTCGAGATCTTCCCCGACGCCGCGTCTCTCGCCTCCGTCTCGACCCTGACCCTCGAAGCGATCGAGCGCACCGGCACCATCGCCCTGTGCAAGTGGGACAAGCTGATGGTGACCTCGCCCCGGGCGCTCCTGCGGGGCTACCCCTGGATGGACACCATCGCCCACGAGTACGTGCACCTGGTGCTCTCGCGGGCCTCGCGGGACCGCGCTCCGGTCTGGTTGCAGGAGGGAGTCGCGAAGTTCCTCGAGCGTCGCTGGCGAGAGCCTCGCGCTCAGGCCCACCTCAGCCCGGCCGCACGGGGCCTCCTTGCGCGAGCGGTGCGCGACGACGCCCTCATCCCCTTCGAACGCATCCACCCCTCGATCGCCCTCCTTCCTTCCCAGGAAGACGCCGCCCTGGCGTTCGCACAGGTCTCGACCTTCGTCGCGCGCTACTACGAGACCCAAGGCGCCGACGCCTTGCGGGCGGCGATCGCGCGGATCGCCGAGGGGGAGGACGCCCGCGAGGCGCTGGCGGCCGCCGCCGGGACGCGTTGGGAGGAGCTCGAACGGGCCTGGCGCCAGAGCTTGCCGCGTTCGGGGGACGCCCCACCGCTCCTTCGGCGGCACCTGCGCGCCGGAGGTGACGACGAGAGCGCTCAGGAGGTCGCCGAGGTGTCGCCGGAGGCCCGCCGCGGCCTACGGCTGGGTGATCTCCTGTGGGCGCGTCGGCGCTACCGGGCGGCCGCCGTGGAGTATGCCGCGGCGCTGGCGGCCGCTCCCGGCGATCCGATCGTCGCCTCGCGCCTGGCCCGCGCCGCCGTGGAGGCGGGAGACCCAGAGCAGGCCCTGCAGGCGCTGACCCCAGTCGCGGAGCGCTACCCCGAGCACGCCCCGACCCAGGCGCTCCTCGCCCGGGCCCACCGGCTCCTCGGCGACACCGCCGAGGCGCGCCGCGCTGCGGAACGCGCCATCGAGCTCAACCCCTTCGACCCCTCGCCCCACTGCGACCTGGCCCAAGTCGGCGTCAGCGACCAGATCCGGCGGCGGGAAGCCGACCGCTGCCGCGATCTCGGGGGCGAAGTGCCCTGACCGTCCACCCCCACGGCCTCGCCATTGGCCTCGCGCCTCGACAATCCTCGAGATTCCCTCGCCCGCGACCTCTCGCCGGCACCTCTTCGCGACCACGATCCACCGCGGGTGGGTACGGGAGCGGACTGCGGAACGCGAGATCCTGTCGCAATCGGTGCGGTTTGAGCTAGACAGAGAGTGTGGGCGAGGCGGTCTTCGAGTCTTCATCCAACGACCCTCACGGGCAGCCCGACGACGTCGAGCGAGTGCAGAAGCTCGCGCGCGCGCGCCAAGCCATCGAGGCCGAGCTCCGCAAACGCATCGTCGGTCAGGAGGACGTCGTCGAGCTGCTGCTCATCGCCCTCTTCGCCCGTGGACACGGCCTCTTCGTCGGCGTTCCCGGGCTCGCCAAGACGCTCCTGATCCAGTCGCTGGCGGAGGTCCTCTCCCTCGACTTCAAGCGGATTCAGTTCACGCCGGATCTGATGCCGAGCGACATCACCGGAACCGACATCCTCGAGGAGGATCCGCAGACCGGCCGCCGCAGCTTCCGCTTCGTCCCCGGCCCAGTGTTCACGAACATCCTGCTGGCCGACGAGATCAACCGCACGCCCCCCAAGACCCAGGCCGCGCTTCTGCAAGCCATGGCCGAGGGTCAGGTCACGGCCGGCGCGCGCACCCACGCCCTCGACGCGCCCTACATGGTCTTCGCCACTCAAAACCCCATCGAGCAAGAGGGCACCTACCCGCTCCCCGAAGCGCAGCTCGATCGCTTCCTGCTTCAGATCGACGTTGGCTACCCCACCGAAGACGAGGAGATCGAGATCGTTCGGCGCACGACGGCGCCCGTGGCCACGAACCCCAGGCCCGTGTTGAGCCGCGAGGAGCTCCTCGTTCTGCAAGAGCTCATCCCCCGCATCCCCGTCGCCGACCACGTCGTCGCCCACGCCGTGGCCATCGCCCGTGCGAGCCGCCCTGGGCTCGACGCCCCCGAAACCGTCGAGCGTTTCGTGGCCTTCGGCGGCGGTCCCCGGGCGTCGCAGGCGCTGGTCCTCGGAGCCAAAGCCCGGGCCGCTTTGGACGGGCGCTTCGCCGCCGAGATCGAGGACGTGCGGGCGCTGGCCGTGCCCGTTCTGCGCCACCGGATCGTCCCGAACTTCCGCGCCGAAGCCGAAGGCGTCAGCACCGGCGCGATCATCGCCGACGTGCTCGCACACCTCGAACCCTGAGGCACCGGTGGGCGACGGTCGACCCCTCGATCCAGAGACGGCCCGGCGCGTCGCTGCGCTTGCCCTGCGCGTCGACCAGGCCGTCGAGGGCGTGCTGACGGGGATGCACCGCAGCCCTCACCGGGGAGCGAGCGTCGTCTTCGTCGAGCACCGCGAGTACCGCCCCGGCGACGATCCGCGCCTTCTCGACTGGAAGGCCTTCGCACGAACCGACCGGCACGTCATCAAGCGCTTCGAGCAGGAGACGCAGCTACGCGCGACCCTGCTCATCGATCGCTCCGCGTCGATGAACTGGGACGGATGGAGCGAGCGGGGCCCCTCGAAGCACGCGCACGCCGCCGAGCTGCTCGCAGCGATCGCGTACCTCCTCATCCGCCAGGGGGACGCCGTCGGCGTCGCGGGCTTCGACACGGCGCTGCACGACGACGCCCTCCCACCGCGATCGCGCCCGGCCCACCTCGACGAAGTCTTCGGCCGTTTGGTCCGGCGGCCCCAGCCGGAGGCGCGAACAGACCTCGCGCGGAGCCTGCGGGAGGTGACGGAGCGGGCGGGGCGGCGGGGCCTGGTCGCGCTGGCCTCGGACCTCCTGGACCCGCGGCACGGGCTCGAAACCCTCGCCCAGCTCGTGGCCCGCGGGCACCGCGTCCTCGTCTTCCACGTGATGCACCGAGACGAGCTCGAGCTGCCCGACCCGGGACCGGCGCGCATCGTCGGCCTCGAGGGCGAAGGGCCCGTCGACTTCGACGGAGGCCCGCTCCGCGACCTCTACCAGCAAGAGCTCGCAGCGTTCCTGGCCGACCGCCAGCGGCGGTGCACGGCCGCCGGTGCCCGCTACGTGTTGGCTCCCACGGACGTCCCAGCGGCGCGAACACTCGCCGCGGTCCTCGGACCGAGGTCGAGGCGCTGATGGGTTTCGGCTCGCTCCTCGCCCTCCTCGGAGTCGCCGCGGCGGCGCTGCCGGTCCTCATCCACCTGATGCGCCAGCGTGACCTGCCGCGCCTGACGCTCCCCACGGTGGCGCTCCTCGAGCGCGCGGTCACCGAGAGCCGGCGACGCTTCCGGGTGCGCGACCGATTCCTGCTGGCGCTCCGGGTCCTTGCCCTCGCCGCCTTCGCCCTCGCCGCCGCCCGCCCCTTCGTCGTCGTGCGACGGTCCTTCGACGACGGACAGCGAGCGAGCCTCGCGGTGGTCCTGGACGACAGCATGTCCATGACGCGTCGAGACGGCGGGACGACCCTCTTGGAGGAAGCCCGGCAGCGCGCTCTGAGGGCTGTCGCGGACACCGCCCCTGGCTCGGAGGTCGCCGTGGTCCTGGCCGGCCGGCCGCCCCGCTTGCTCGTGCCCCGCACTCGAGAGCGCGAGCTGGCGACCCGCGCGCTCCGAGCGCTACCGGACCAAAGCGCCCGCGGCACGGACCTCGCGGGCGCGATCGATCTCGCCAAGCGCGCCCTCGCCGGCGCCCGCCACGCGCGCCGCCTGCTGGTCCTCTCGGACTTCGCGGCGCACGCCTCCATCGCGGACGCGCAGCTCCCTGGGCACGGGGTCGCCGTGGCCCTGGAGCGTTTCGGGGAGACCGCGCCGCCGAACCACGCCATCGTCGACGCCCTCGCCTCGATCGATCCGACCCGAGCGGGCGAGGTGAGCGTCCGGGTCCTCGTGCGCGGAGCCCCGGGAGAGGAGCTGACGGTCCTCGCCGAGCGCGACGGCGTCGAGCTTGCCCGCGCGCAGACGACCCTCGACGACTCCGCCGCCGGAAGCGTCACCTTGCACGTCGCGTTCACGGCGGACTCCGAAGTGCCGGGTCTCGTCGTCCGCCTGACGCCCGAGGACGCCCTGCCCGCGGACGATCGGCGTCCCGTTCTACTCCGGGCGGGCACCGCGCTCCGGGTGTTGCTGGTGGACGGTGACCCGAGCCCGAGCCGGAACGAGGACGAGGTCGGCTTCCTGAGCCGCGCCCTCGACGCGCTGCCGTCTGAACGAGCCCCGGTGCGGCAGCGGACCATCGACGCGGACGCCCTCTCCCTCGACGAGCTGGACGGAGCGGACGTGATCGTCCTGGCCAACGTGCCGGCGCCCTCCAGCGCCGTCGCGCGCGCCCTCGCCGAGCGCGTCCGAGGGGGTGGAGGCCTCTGGGTGAGCGGCGGCGCCAAGGTTGTGCCCCGTGCCTATCGCGCGGCCCTTGGCGACGTCCTGCCGGCCGAGCTGGGGGCCGCCATCCCCGTAGACGCGCCGGTACTGCCGCCACGCCCGGGCCTCGGGAGCGCCCGGGTGGCGCGGCTGCTGGTCCTCGAGCCGCACCTCCAGGCCAAGGTGGAACGGACCGCAGGGGACTATCCCCTGGACGTGCGCGGCACCTACGGGCGAGGTCGGGTCGCCCTGTGGGCCTCGACTCTGGACGACGACTGGACCGACGTCCCCTACCACCCTGGCTTCGTCGCCCTCCTCGACGAGGTGCTCCGGGACCTCGGCGCCGGTGGGCAACCGCCGCCGGCGCGGACCACCGCCGGCAGCCCGGTGGAGCTCCCCACCGGGACCCGTGTGCGCTTGCCGAACGGGACCCTCGTCGAGATCGATGGGACGCTCTCCGAGACGGGACAAGCCGGCTTCTATGCCGTGCTCGGCGAGTCCGACGAGCCCCGCTTCGTCTTCACGGTCGTGCCCCCGGCGGACGAGAGCGAGCTGCTCCCCGGACCCCTACCGGCGGTCAGCGACGCTGCGCGCGAGTCCGCTGGCGGTGAGCGTTCGAGACGCCCCCTCGACCGGTGGTGGTTTCTGCTCGGCGGCCTCTGTCTGCTGCTGGAGTCGGTGCTGAGGCAGCGCGGACCTCGTCCCGGCCTTGCAAAGGGAACGGCGTCAGCCGCCGCGCCGGCCCCTGCATCGCACGCCGGAACATCGAGTACCGAGCCCCCGGGTGCCACATGAGGAAACCGTCGGCGCCGCCCCGCCGCGCCCCCACGATCTGCCGCGCGACGAACCGAGGGTTGAAGCCCTCGTGTCCGGCGCCTCGCCCGAACGCCTGCAGATAGGGCCGGATGATCGGCCGTTCACCAAGGCGCTCGCGCAGCCGCGCCACGCCGCTCTCGACGAGGTAGCGGGCGCGATCGGGGCGGTCCGGGTCCCAGGCCCGCATCGAGTTGATGTAGAGCATCGGCGAGTAGATCTCGACGTAGTCGACCCAAGCCTCGAGGTCCTGCCCCAGGCCGCTCGGGTCCCCGTCGCGGTAGGCCGACAGGCCGAAGACGTCGACGCTGAGAGGGACGTGGATCGCCCTATCGATGCGCTCGAGCAGCTCGAGGAGGAGCTGCGGCCGCGGCGTGCCGTCTTCCGCCGGGTAGCGCGCGTACTGGACGCCGTCGTCGACGGGGAAGCGCACGTAGTCGAGCTGGACCTCGTCGAAGCCGAGCTCCTCGGCCTCCTTGGCGAGCTCGACGATCATCGTGTGGTTGTCGCGGTTGTAGGGGTCGAGCCAGGTCCCACCGGTTCCCCAGCTCACCCACGGCTCGTCGCGACGGACATGCAGGATGGCCCGCTCGGGATGCCGCGCCGGAAGCTGCGGATCAGCGAAGCAGGTCACCCGCGCGATGGTGTACACGCCGGCCTCCTTCAGACCGGCCACGAGAGCCCGGGCGTCCCCGAGGAAGCGTCGCTCCTGCGCGTCGAGGATCGCCACCCGCGTGTCGTAGGTCACGCGCCCGGCGCCGTCCTTGAGATCGATGACGACGGCATTGGTCCGCGTACGCTCGACGAGGTCGAGCACGTCGGCGAGGCCGTGGCGGCGAAAGTAGTTGCCCGGCAGATAGACGCCGGTCGCCCGCTGCCCCTCCGGCGGCACGGGATCGTAGAGATCGGCGCGGTCCGAAGGTGTGCCACCGAGCGGTCCGCGCCCGGGGGCGGTCGGGGGATCGGCGCGAGGGTGCGTCGGCGCAAGGGTCACCCCCGCGATCGCCACACACAGACTCCACACCCAACGCACGCTCCGCATCGCCGCTCTCCTCCTCGAAGGCCGGGCCCCCCGCTCGCGGGCGCCCGCTCCGCCGCTCACGACAGCATGCGTCACCGTCGCGCCGCGGTCAGCTTTTCTTCGGCCGGCGCCCCGCGACCACGCGCGCGTGACCGCCGAGATCGCGATGGGCAGCAACGTCGGTGAAGCCCGCGAGCGACAGTCTCTCGGCAACCGCGGGGGCCTGCCCGGCCCCGACCTCGACGAGCAGGTGCCCCCCTCGCCGCAGCCGCTCGAAGGCCATCGGCGCAAGGCGCTCGTAGAACTCCAAGCCCGTAGGGCCCGCCACCAGCGCGAGGGTCGGCTCGTGCTCGACGACCTCCGGTTGGAGCGTGCCGAGCTCGTCCTGGCGCACATAGGGCGGGTTCGCCGTGACGAGATCGAAGGGGCCCCACTCGTCGCCGAAGAGATCGCCAAGCGCGAAGCGGACCTCGGCGCCGAGGGCGAAGGCGTTCTCCCGCGCGACGGCCAGAGCCTCTTCCGAGATGTCCGTGGCCACGACCCGCGCCTTCGGGCGCTCGCAGGCGATCGAGACGGCCACACACCCGCTGCCGGTGCACAGATCCAGCACGTCGACCGCGTCGCCCTCGAGGCGCCCGAGGGCCTGCTCGACGAGGGTCTCAGTGTCCGGGCGCGGAATGAGCACCGCCGGCGTTACACGGAAGCGACGGCCCCAGAAGTCGCGGTAACCGAGGATATAAGCGACCGGCTCCCGAGCGCGCCGGCGCTTGACGAGTGCCCGAATCGCGTCGAGCTCGGTCGCCGTGAGGGGCCGCTCCAGATCGAGGTAAAGCCGGATACGCTCCACCTCGAGCGCGTGGGCGAGCAGCAGCTCTGCGTCGAGGCGCGGGTTGTCGACGCCGCGGCCCGCAAAGTCTTCCTGCATCCAGCGGAGCATGCGGGCGATGGTCCACGTCATCGGGGCCGAGGTAGCGCAGGGCCCTCGGCACGTCGACCCAAGGCCCGAGGGCTGTGCTAGCGTGACCCTGCGGCCGACGGGTTTGCCCACGGCCGGGGGTTTTGGGTCAACGGGTCAGGGGTATCTATGAGGTCAGAAGTCTGGGCCGCCGCTCTCGGCGTGCTCCTCACGATGGCGTCGAGCTGCGATCACGGCTTTGACAGCGAGCGGCGAGCGAGTCCGCGGGGGACCGTCGGCGAAGAGGTCTACCGCGTCTTCTGCCAGCGCCTGGCCGCTTCCGAGCTCCCCCAGGACGTCTCCGGCGCCCAGACCCGCGCCCTGTGCGCCGGCGAGGTCGGCCCTGAAGCCGCACCAACGCCCCGGCTTCGAGCCCTGGCCGACAACCGCGACCGCACCGTGGCGGCTCTCGACCAGATCATGCCCGAGCCCCTCGAAGACGACCTCAACCGCTTCATGGTCCAGCTCGTCCCCTTCTACGACCCGCCGGAAGAGGCGCTGCCGAGCCAGACCCGGGCGGTCGGCGCGCTCTTGGCCGAGCTCGCCGCCGACGACGAGGCCATCGCCGCCCTCGAGCGGCTCTCGACCCGGGTGGGGTACCGCCCGCTGCGCCTCGCCCTGGGTGTGGCACGCCCAGCGATGGCCTACGAGGGGCTGAGCGAGTTCACTCGGGTCGCCCTCGAAACGATCGACGAGGGCGGCGCCGCCGGTGACGAGTGGGCGGAGCTGCTGCAGGCCGTCGCCTTGGAGCTGGCCACCGCCGCCCCGGCCCCAGCGAGCGACGGTCCGAGCACCCTGGAGCTCACCCGGGAGCTGCTGTTCCGGACGCGACCCGAGTTCGGCTCCGGCCCCCGCCGTTTGATGGTCGTCCGGGATCGTCGCGGGCTGGCGATTCCCTTCTCGAGCGATGGCCGGCTCCCCGCGCCCTTCGTCGACCGCAACGGCGACGGGCTCGCGGACGTGGACGTGCTGGGCCGCTTCCTCGGCGACTCCGGCGACATCCTCGATCTGCCCGCCCCCTTTGCCTACGTGGGTGAGGCAGACGCTCTCCGCGACGCTGCCGGCCGGGCCGTCCGAGCGGACATGACCCCGCTCTACGAGTACCGCGACCTCAACCAGTCGATGCTCGCGGGTCTCGCCCGGGAGACCGTCGGCTGGCTCGACCCGGAACAGCCCACGTTGATGGACATGGCTTTCGGGCTCCCGGCGGTGCTCGGCCCGGAGGCCATGCGCACCGAGGACCTCGGGGGCATCACCGTCGAGTATCGCGGTTTCGACACGAGCGAAGGACCTCTGTTCGACCTCATCTACGGCGCCGGGGAGCTGCTGCACCGGGACGAAACGGACGAGGTGCTAGCACTCACGGAGCTTCTACTCACCGACCACGAAGAGGAGGTCGCCGCTCTGATCGAGGCGGGGCTGCGCGGCGACGCCGTGGCCGACACCACAGAGGCAGCGCTCGCCCCCCAGAGCGAGCTCTGGGACGACCTCATCGAGGTAGGCCAGTGGATCGCCCAGGAGCCCGGCCTCCTCGAAGCGCTGCTCCGCTCCTTCGCCGATCCCCGGAGCAAGCGCCTGGGAACGATCTATGCCGAGCTGATGCGGCATCGCGACCCGGTCGGCTTCGATCCGGCCGACCTCAACCGACCCATGCGGGACCAGGAGTGGAGCCAAGAGGTCGACCGCGCTCGCCCCGACACCGCCGACAACGAGTCGCTCTTCCAACAATCGATCGCGATCATCCACGACTTGGACGGAGTGCGCATCTGCAACAAGGAAGGCGCCGTGCTGCGCATCGACCTCGGCATCCTCAACGCGCGCTGGCCGCTCTTCGGCGGCGCTGCGGAGTGCGAGCTCATCGAGATCGAGGACGTGGCCCAGGCCTATGCCCTCGCCATCGTGGGGCGCTACACCCTCGACATCAAGGACGACACGCTCACCTGGCTCCTCGACATCGGGCGCGGCATCGGCCTCGACCCGGACGCGATCCTCGAGCGCTCCTCGGGCATCGACGGACTCACCACCCACCCCACGCCCGAAGCCCTCAACCGTCTCCTCTTCGCCATGGAGGGCAACGAGTTCCTCGAAGGGATCTTCGACCCAATCCCGACCCGGGACGGCGTCCCGGTCGTGGAGCGGCATCGGCCGATCATCTTCGCCTGGGAGCGCTCCTTCCGATTCTGCGGCGACGAGTTGGTCGGCCCGACGGCGCCCTGCGCAACCCCCGAGGAGGTGACGTTCTACGAGGCGATGTCGCCGCTCATCGAGGCCTTCGACTCGTACGATCGGCGCACGGAGGGCCGCTTCCTCTTCTCGAAGCTCATCGGCGCGCTGCACCTGCACTGGCCGTCGGCCGGCGCCGAGAACACCCAGGACTCGGACCCGAGCGCCCCGTTCTTCGCGCACCACGACGATGGCCGAAGCTACGAGCCCATCGTCGCCGCCCTCTTCGGGGACTGTCAGTGGACCTCGAGCGGCGGTGCGCGGCGCTGCGATCCGAGCAACGCCGGCCAGTTCATCTCGCGCCTTCATGCGCTCAGCCGCGTCCTGGACGAGGTCGAGGTGCGCCCCGGCGTCGACGGCATCGACGCCCTCGCCGCCGCGGCCGAGGCGCTGATCGACCCGGCACGCAACCCGGACCTCGTCGATCGCCGTGGCCGAAGCACGACGACCACCAACGGAGGCGACCCCATCCCGCTGACGCCCCTGCACCTTCTCCTCGACCCGCTGGCTGGCTTCGACCAGGCCTTCGACGCGGAGCCCGAACGACGCGCGCGTTGGCGTGGCGCCCGCTCCGTGCTCGTCGATCAGCTCCTTGCAGTCCGCGACGCCGCCGGGGGCAAGGAGCTGGCCAACCGCCGCGCCTACGGGCTGGTGCGGGAGCTGGTCCCCTTCCTACGCGCGCGCATCGACGACCACCGCCGGCGCGGCGACCTGCAGGAGTGGGCGGCCTCCCTCGCGCCGCGGGCCGAGCGCACCCTCGGCTCGGCCGTCGGCGCCGCCGGGATGCGCTTCTTGGAGGCGGTCAACGCCGACGAAGCCGCCGAAGCGGAGGTGTCGGCGCTGGCGCAATACCTGATGGACGAAGCAAGCGCGAACGATGCCTTCGACACGACCGTCTTGGCGGCCGCCGACCTGCTGCAGGTGCTCGACGACGAGGCCAACCTCGATCCGCTCTTGCGCGCCGTCTCGGAGGGCATCGTGCCGGGGGTGCGCGACCGCGTGGCGGAGGGCGGCACGGTCCGCGCCGGGAGCCTCGACG
>JALVDI010000288.1 GCA_027009115.1 Polyangiaceae bacterium
CGCTAGGACGATGCTGGACCCTCGCCTGTGCGAACCGATCGATCTCGCTCCGCTGACCTTGCAGGAGGGCGACGCCAACGCGGGGATGCTCGAAGGCGCTGGCCGCTGCTACCCGGTGATCGGCGGCATTCCTTTCCTGGTTCCAGATCCCGCGGGGTACATGGCGAGCCACCGCGACGCGATCCTTGCGTGGCTCGTCGAAGGCGGCATCGCGACGCCCGGGTGCGTGGAGCTCGTTCGTCGCCTCTGCGACGAGGTGCGCGGAGCGGCGGCGGCTTCCTTCGCCGACGACTGGACTGCGGCCGAGGGTGGGGCGAAGGTCGCGCCCTTCGCCAGCGGGATCGACGGGCCGCTCGGCTCGGGTTTGCGGGATTTGCTCGGTTCTCTGGGCGATCCCCGCGACGTTCTGGTCGAGGCGGTTGACGACGCCTGGCATGTCGTCGAGGTCGGACCCGGTGCGGGCTTGCTGGCAGAACGGCTCGCGGATCGGGATCTCCTGCTGGTGGACGTTTCGCCTCGGGCGCTCACGGTTGCGCGGGAGCGGGCGCCGAACGCGGCGCTCGCCGTCATGGAGGCCGAGATGCTCGCCCTCGCACCGGAGAGCGTGGACGCGATCGTCGCGGCGAACGTCGTGGATCTCCTCGCCCACCCGCTCGGTTTCATCGAGCGGGCCGCGCAGGCGCTGGCTCCCCGAGGAGTGCTCGTGATGACCACGCCGGACCCATGGCCCTGGGAGGAGCGGCGAGACGGTGCCGAGGAGCTCCTGAGCCATGTCGGGCTCGAGCTGACGCGCTTCGATGATGGGCTCCCATGGTTTCGCGAGCACGGGCCCCGCGAGCTGCAGCTCTACCTCGCGCAGCTCGTGGTCGGGACCAAACCGCGCTGATGGGAGGGGCGACGAGGCCGCTGCTTGGATGTAGGGTCCGTAGGCGATGAGTGTCCCCTACGTTCGCTATGTTTGCCTGTCCGACACACACTTTGGCGAAGAAGACAGCCTGCTGACCTGTCTGCGCTCCGACGCCTATCGCTGCGACCCTCGGCATGCCAGCCCGACCCTCACGCATCTCGTCGAGGCCCTGCGGCATTTGCTCGCAGGACAAGAGGGTGCTCCCAAGCCAACCTTGCTGCTCAACGGAGACATCCTCGAGCTCGCCTTCGCGAGCTACAGCCAGTCGCTCGCGACCTTCGAGCGCTTCATGGAATTGGTGGTGAGCCCTGGCCGAGAGCTTTTCGACAAGGTCGTCTACTTGCCGGGGAACCACGACCACCATGTCTGGGAGATCGCCCGCGAGACGCAATACGTCAGCCAGGTCCTGCGCAACCACCACTACGATGATGGACCGCCGCCGCCGATCCACGCGACGCCGCTGGCCCTCGACGGACACCCGCCGCTCGTCTCGTTTCTCCTCGACCCGCTCATGCGCCACGTGCGGGGCGTCGACGACCCCACCGCTTACCTCGACTACCCCGTCTTCATCGCCTACCCGAACCTCGGGCTCTTCCACCCGACCCGAGACCGCTGCGTGGTGCTGCATCACGGCCACTTCCTCGAGTCGCTCTACTTCGCCATGAGCGCGCTGCGCCGGAAGCTCTTTCCCGAGGATCCACCCGTTCAGACCGTGGCGCAGGCCGAGAGCGAGAACTGGGCGTGGATCGACTTCGTGTGGTCGCTGCTGGGCCGCTCCGGCGACGCCGGCATGCGTGCCGAAGTGCTCTACAAGCGGCTGCAGTACCCGATGAACCTGCGCAGCTTCATCGCCGAGCTGGCCAAACGGATCGCTCAAGGCTCCGACTTGCCGCTCATTCCCGGCGACTGGATGGAGGAGAAGATCCTGCATCTGATCTTCTCGCGCGCCGCCGAGCGACTCGGGGGCGAACGCTGCCGTCCGGGCGATAGCGACGAGAGCGACGTGCGCCAGGGCCTGGACCGCTACCTCTTCGAGCTGACATACCGCCAGCTGGCCGAGGAGCACGGAGAAGTGCCCAGCGAGGTGGCCTTCGTCTTCGGCCATACCCACAAGCCCTTCGAGCGGCTCGTCGAGGACCCGCGCGGAGTCCCTGTCGAGGTCTACAACACCGGGGGATGGGCCGTGGACAACGCCGATCGGCTGGCGGCCCGGGGAGCCTCCGTCGTGCTCATCAGCGACGACCTACAGGTGGTATCGCTCCGCGTCTATCACGATGGGAGCGACGAGCCGGCGGTGCAGATCGGTGCGGTCGGCCCCGGCGCCGAACCTTTCCGGGCTCGGGTGGCCGCATTCGTGCAGCAGGATCAGGGGCCATGGCAGCAACTCGCGGCGACGATCACCAGCGAGGCCGCGGCGCGCCGCCGGCACTTGCGGAGACTCTTCGGGCAAGCCTCGTGAGGGGAGCATGAGCGAAGGAGCACTGGACGCTGACGTCATCGTCGTCGGTTCGGGGTTCGGCGGAGCGGTCGCTGCGTTACGTTTCGCCGAGGCGGGGCAGCGGGTATTGGTCTTGGAGCGCGGCGATTGGGTGAGTCGCGACAAGCACGAAGCCGACCTCGACAACCTTTGGTTGCCGGAGCGGCGCCGCTACGGTTTCAACGAGCTCCGGCCGCGGGGGCGCAACCTCATCCCATGGACCGGGGCCTGCGTCGGTGGCGGTTCCTACGTCTACGCCGGCACCCTCAAGCGCGTGGAGCGGTGGGATGACTTTCCTCGGCCGCTCCGCGACGCCGACATGAGTCCCTGGTACGACCTCGCCGAATCGATCATGGACCCGACGCCTTATCCGGACTACCCGCCCTACGATCAGGCGCGGGCGACGCGGTTGCTGTGCGGAGTCGGAGAGAAGCTCGCACAGGAGCACCCCGGGCTCGTCGAGGACTACGGCCCGATCCGCCTCGGCATCTCTTTCGCGCCGCCTGGGGGCACCCCCGGCGCGGAGTTCGTCAACAAGCACGGCGCCAAGCAGCGCTACCTGGACCCACGGGAGCAGTCGCTGCTCGGCGGAGACATAGGCGCCAAGAACACTCTGGACCGCAACTACCTTCACCTCGCGCAGCGACACGGCGCCCGCATCGAGGCGATGGCCGAAGTCGATCGCGTCGAGCGCACCACGGACGGATGGAAGGTCGAGTGTGTGCGGCGGCTGCAGTCACCTCGGCCCTCGTCGTTCTTGGGCCGATGGCGCGCCGGCCGCCGTCGCCCCGAGCGCAAGGAGGTGTTCCGCGCCAAGCGGCTCGTTCTCGCCGCGGGGAGCGTCGGCTCGACGGAGCTTCTCCTTCGCAACCGCGACGTCCACGGGACCCTCACGAAGCTCAGCCCGAGGCTCGGCCACCGCTACACGACGAACGGGGACTTCTTGTCCCTGATGTTCCCGTCCCGCG
>JALVDI010000289.1 GCA_027009115.1 Polyangiaceae bacterium
CCGCGGGGTGCTCTGACCGTTCGTTCCTACCGACCTCAACAGCGATCGTCGATCGACCCGTGGACTGGGCGCGACCGGGGGCGCATCCGCGAGCCGAGGGAATGCCGAGTATTCTCGAGGGGAGAGGGCGGAGGACCTGCGCAGGCCGCACAGCGGCGGCGGGGTTTGGAGATGAGCTCTAAACGGCCATGATCGCTTCGGCCTTCTTGGCCACGAGCGCGTCGACCTCGGCGTTGGCCGCCTTGACGATCTCCTCGACCTCTTTGCGTGCCCGGTCGGCCTCGTCCTCACCGACCGCTCCGTCTTTCTGCAGGGCATCGAGCATGTCGCGGGCCTCGTGGCGAGCCGCCCGGATGGCCACCTTGCATTCTTCGCCCTTGGCGCGCGCCACCTTCGCCAGCTCCTTGCGGCGCTCCTCCGTCAGCGCCGGCATGGGCACGCGGATCACCTCGCCGTCGTTGGACGGGTTGAGGCCCATGTTCGCCTGCGCGATCGCCGACTCGATCGCCTTGATCGCCGAGCGGTCGAAGGGCTTGAGCAGGAGCATCCGGGGCTCCGGCACACTGATGGAGGCCAGCTGCTTGAGCGGCGTCATCGACCCGTAGTACTCGACGCGGAGCGAGTCGAAGATATCCGGGTTGGCGCGACCGGTCCGAATCTTCGCGAGCTCCCGCTGGAGCGCCTCCTTGGCCTTGGCGATAGCGCTGTTCAGCTCGTCGATGGTTTCCTGAATCATCCGACCATTTCTCCGTGAGTGCGCGAACTCTAGAGGGCCTTGGCAGATAGCTCAACCCGCCTCGTCGACGACCGTGCCCACGTCCTCGCCGAGGACGACCCGCTTGATGTTCCCGCGCTCGGTGAGCGCGAAGACCCGGATCGGGAGCCCGTTGTCGCGACAGAGGGTCACGGCCGTCGAGTCCATCACGCCGACGCGATCGGCCAGGAAACGATCGTAACTCAACCGGCGATACATCTTCGCGTCGTCGTACTTGGCCGGGTCCTTGTCGTAGATGCCCTCGACCTTGGTCGCCTTGCAGAGGCAGTCCGCGTGGATCTCCATGGCCCGAAGCGCAGCGGCGGTGTCCGTCGAAAAATAGGGGTTGCCCGTGCCTGCGACGAAGATGACGACGCGCCCTTTTTCGAGGTGGCGCATGGCGCGACGGCGGATGTAGGGCTCGGCGACCTGGCGAATCTCAAGGGCTGAAAGGCAGCGCGTCTGGACACCGATCTTCTCGAGCCCGTCCTGGAGGGCGATGCCGTTGATGACCGTCGCGAGCATCCCCATGTGGTCGGCGCTCGCCCGATCCATCCCCTGCGCGCTCCCACGGAGCCCCCGGAAGATGTTGCCCCCACCGATGACGATCCCGAGCTCGCAGCCGAGGGCGTGCACCTCGGCGAGCTCGGCACAGATGGACTGAAGGGTCTCGGGGTTGACCCCGAAACCTCCGGGGACACCGCACAGGGCCTCACCCGAGAGCTTGAGGATCATGCGCTTGATCTTGATCTCGGCCATGCGTTTCCTTCTCGGCCGCGCGTCGGACGGACAAAAGCGGCCGGGTCGCGGTGTACCCGGCCGCTCTTGGAGAGTCCACCCCAGCGGGCTACGTGGCGTCGTCCTCGGTCTCCCCGAGCCGCGGGCTCAGCCTCCGGCGAGGGTCGCGGCCACGTCCGCGGCGAGATCCGACTTCTTCTTCTCGATGCCTTCGCCGAGCTCGTAGCGAACGAAGCGGCGGATGCTGATCTTTTCGCCGATCTTGGCGCTCAGCTCGTCCTGGACCTGACCGACCGTCTTCTTGTCGTCCGACAAGATGAACTCCTGGTCGAGCAGGACACACTCCTTCTGCCACTTCGCGAGCTTGCCCTTGACGATGCCCTCGAGGACCTTCGGAGGCTTCTCCTTACCGGTCTCCTTGGCCTCGAGCGCGAGCTGCGCCCGGAAGATCTCTTCCTGCTTGGCCTTCGCCTCGTCGGTGATCTCCTCGGGGCGAACGTACTCGGGCTTCTCGGAGGCGATGTGCATCGCGACCTCGGAGACGAACTGCTGGAACTCCTCGTTGCGCGCGACGAAGTCGGTCTGGCAGTTGACCTCCACGAGCACGCCGACGCGTGCCCCGGGGTGAATGTAGGCGTGAATCATCCCCTCGGCGGCGATGGCGCCCGCCTTCTTGGCGACCTTGGCCAGGCCTTTCTTCTGGATGATCTCGACGGCCTTCTCTTCGTTGCCTTCGGCCTCCACGAGCGCCTTCTTGCAGTCGGCGATGCCGGCGCCCGTGCGCTGCCGCAGCGACTTTACGAGCGCCAGTGGGATATCGCCGCCCTTCTTGGCGGCTCCTTTCGCGGCAGCCCACTTGCGGATCTCGGCGCGGAACCATTCGTCGGCGGCCTCGGTCCATGTGTACTTCTCGCGGATGAACGCGACGGTCTGCTTCTCGATGTCGGTGTACTTGTCCCCGTCCTTGACCTGTTTGAGCAGCAGCTCTGCGTCCTTCTGCGAGATGCGCCCGTCGCCGGCGCCTTCGACCGCGGCTTCGGCAGCCTCGAGGAGGCCCGCATCGTACTTCTTGCCGTCGATCTCTTTGTAGTAAGTCTTAGCCATCACTTGCCTCGTCAGCGGCGGCCGCGGCCGCGCTTCTTGGAATACTCGACCGCCACACCATCCGAGCCCTGGGGCGCGTGTCCCTGCTGCACCGTCTCGCGCCGTCGCTGCTGCCCTTCGATGCAGGCGTCGGCGATGCGCGAGGTGATGAGCTTGATCGAGCGAATCGCGTCGTCGTTCCCAGGGATGACGAAGTCCACCATGCTGGGATCGCAGTTGGTGTCCGTGAGGGCGACGATCGGGATGTGGAGCTTGCGCCCCTCGCGCACGGCGATGTGCTCGTGGTTGGGGTCGACGACGTAAATTACGGAAGGCAGCGCGTTCATGAGCTTGATGCCGCCCAGGAACTTGTGCAGCTTCGCCGCCTCGCGTCGAAGCGCGAGCGCCTCCTTCTTCGGGAGCTGCATCAGCGTTCCGTCTTCGTCCATGCGCTCGATCTCGCGAAGACGCTCGATGCCCTGCTTGATCGTACGGAAATTCGTCAGTGTCCCGCCGAGCCAGCGGCCCGTCACATAGAACTGGCCGGCACGGGTGGCCTCTTCCTGGATGACGTCCGCCGCCTGCCGCTTGGTGCCGACGAAGAGCACGTGGCCGCCGCGCGACACGGCGTCGCTCACGAACTGGTAGGCCTTCTTGAAGAGCTGCGCCGTCTGATCGAGATCGATGATGTGGATGCCGTTGCGGGCGCCGTAGATGTACGGGCGCATGCGCGGGTTCCAGCGCTTCGTCTGGTGGCCGAAGTGGACGCCG
>JALVDI010000290.1 GCA_027009115.1 Polyangiaceae bacterium
GAGCTTCGCAAGCTCGCCCTGCTTGTAGTTCGACCACTTGACCATCGCGGCGTCAGCGTGGGCCTGGGCTTCGGCGATCTGCGCGTCGCGGCGGATGTGCGCGCTACGCATACGCCCGATGGCATCGAGGTAGCCGACCTCGTCGCTCACGTTCTGGATGTTCAGCGTGTCGAGCACCAGGCCGATCTTCTCGAGGTCGTGGCCAGCTTCTTCGGTGAGCTTCGCGGCGAAGGCCTCCTTGTCGCGGTTGACCTCCTCGGGGGTCAGGCCTGCGAGGATGCCGCGGAGGTTGCCCTCGAGGGTCTCCCGAGCGACGCGCATGATGTCTTCACGGCTACGGCCGAGGAAGCGCTCGAGGGCGTTGTGGATCAGCGGCATCTCGCCCGGGAATTTGATGTTGGCGACGCCGCTGACGGTCAGGGGGATGCCGCCCTTCGAGTAGGCGTTCCGGACCGTGACCTCGATGATCATGTTGGTCAGATCGACGCGATCGACCACCTCGATGAGAGGCCACTTCAACGCCCGTCCCCCTTTGACGATGCGGTAGTGGGTGAGCAGCGAGCCGTGTTTGTGCTTGCGCCCGCTGAAGACGAGCAGCTCGCTGGGCTGGCAGACGTAGAGCATGTTCTTGGCGACGAGCGCGACGGCCACCAGGCCGATGAGGACGACGCCGGCCAGAGCGATGAAAGCACCCATCACGCGCCTCCCTCGTTGCTGAGGATGGCCGGCACATCGACGCCGGTGCTCTCGGCCAGAGCGGCCATGACCTGCGCCACCATCTTGGGGTAGGTCGCGGCGTAGCTCGCGAGCCCTGAACCGTCGCCGGGGTCGAGCACATTGACCTCCTGGACCTCGACGTCCTGGAGCTGGTCGACGACCGTGCCCACGATCTCTTCGAGGTGCTGGATCACGTACAGCTCTTTGGCCTTCGGCCCCATCGCCTTCCATGCGTCGCTCATGAGCTCGAGCACCCGCACCGCCGCCGAGCCGTTCTCGACGGTTGGGGCGGCTTCGCCCACCGCGAGGATCGCCTTGGCCTGTCGCTGCGCCTCGGCCGGGATGACCACGTCGGCTTCGAGGCGCTTCTTCTCCAGGTCTGCGCGGAGAGTCTGCAGCGCCTTTTCTGCTTCGGCGCGGGCGGTCTTGGCGGCGGCGTCGGCCTCGCGCTCCACCGCCAGGGCCTCGCCGTCGAGCTCGGCCCGGATCTGCCGCAGCTCGTTCTGCTTCTGGAGGATTTCCGTCTCGGCTTCGGCTTTCGCGACCTCCGCGCGACGCTGTGCTTCGGCTTGCGCCTGGGTGATCTGCTGTTGCGCTTCGTTCTCGGCGTTCTCCGCGTCGCGAAGGGCTGCCGCGATCCTCGGGCGCCCGAGCGAGTCGAGGTAGCCGGTGTCGTCGCTGACGGTTTGGATCTTGAGCGTGTCCACTTTGAGGCCGAGCTTGCGCAGGTCGTCGAAGGCCGCCTCGGCGAGCTTCTGGGCGAAGGCGAGGCGGTCTTCGTTGACCTCCTCCGGCGTCAGGGTCGCGATGACCTCGCGCACGGCGCCCTCCAGGGTCTGCTGCGCCACGAGCTGGACCTCCGCCGGACCGCGACCGAGGAAGCGCTCGATGGCGTTCCCGATGTAGCGCTCGTCGGAGTAGATCTTGACGTTGGCGACGGCGTGGATGTGCAGCGGGATGTTGCCGGCGGAGTAGGCGTTCTGCACCACGATGTCGACGGGCAGCAGCCGCATGTCGAGCTCGTCGACGCGCTGGATGATGGGGATGCGGAACGCCCGCTCGCCCTGCAAGAGCACTCGATAAGGCAGCACGGTGCCGTCCGGGCGCCTGTATTTCTTGCCGCTGAAGATCAGCGCGACGTTGGGCCGGGCGATGCGCAGCAGTGAGCGCACGATCGCCAGCGCGACGAGGATCGCGACGGCGGCGCCCAGCGCCAGGAATACGGCGCCGAGGATCTCGGCGTCGAGGCCCGCACTGTCGACCTCGGGCACCGGTGCCCCCACCCCAGTTGGAGAGTAGGCCTGCTGTCCGTAACTCACTTGCATCGTTTCCCCCTCGTTCGTGGTGTCGTCAGGGTTCCGCAGCCCGCGGTGGCGGGCGCGCGACCGACGGCCTGTTCATCAAAGCGCATCACCAAACCCCCTTGTCGCCGCTTCGTGGTCTGCGGGCACGTGGACGCAGCACGGGTCGCAACCAGTCCACGGACGCTTTAGCTGTCTTCGTCCATCCGAGCCACCCGCGCGCGGGCACCTTCCATTTCGACGATCAGCACCTCGCCCTTGGCGTCGATGTCCTCGTCGGCTTCGGCGAGCAGGTCGACCAGCTGCCCTTTCACCTCGACGCGTACCTTCCCCACGCTCCCCTTCTTGATGGGGACGAGGACCGAGGCGCTCTTGCCCACGTAGTCGCGCTCGTCGGCGGCGTGGGCGGTTTCGTCACGGGCGAGGGCTCGGAGGATCGTGGCGGCGCCGCCGCCGATGAGCAGGCCCATCCCCCCAGAGAGGGCCAGCGAGACCCACTCGCTCGCGACCAGCCCAAGGCCGTCGAGCAGCACCCCCGTCAGGCCAAAGAACGCGAAGAAGAACGTCCAGAAGCGGAGCGAACGGAGGACCCAGAGGACACCGAGGCCGTCGCCGTCGGCGGAGCTGGCCTCGTCGGCCGGTAGGTCCTTGTCGAGCGCGCCGTCCGATGCGTGGGGATCGCCGTGGAGGTCCCCGGTGGCGTCTCCTTCGACGTCCGCGTCGTCGTGACCCCCGAGGAGGATCGAGGATCCGAGCAGGACTCCCCCAAAGACGAGGGCGCCGATGTAGAGCGTCATGAACACGCGCGCCTGACGATAACGCTTCGCGTGGCCTTTCGCAGCCCCGGCCACCCGACCGGGTTGACCTGGACCGCGCGGCCGTGACAATCGCCCGTGATGCGAGACCTCTACGTGGTGTTCTGGGTGCTCGGCTCGTTGCTGGCGTGCGGCGGGGAGGCGCCGGAGGAGGCGCGCTCAGCCGAAACCTCTGCGGCGGCGACCGGCGAAGCACAGACCGAGGGCGAGGCCAGCGACGAAGCGCAGGGAGACGACGAAGCGCAGGGAGACGACGAAGCGCAGGGAGACGACGAAGCGCAGGGAGACGACGAAGCGCAGGGAGACGACGAAGCACAGGCCGAAGCCCTCGTGATCGACGTCGAGGAGCACGCCCTCGACGAGGAGACGACGGCGCGCGTTGCTGGAGAGCGCCGAGGCGCCGCTCACATCCTCGTCCGTTACCGTGGTGCGGACCGCGCACCCTCGTCGGTGACCCGGAGCAAGGAGGAGGCGGAGGCCCTCGCGCAGCGACTCGCCGAGCGGATCCGTGGAGGCGCCGAGTTCGCCGCCGTCGCCGCCGAGGCGAGCGAGGACGACGCGAACCGGGAGCAGGGCGGCGAGCTGGGGACCCTCGAGCGGGGCTTGCTCCCGGGGCCTCTCGACGAGGCGCTCTTCGGCATGGAGGTCGGGGAGGTGCGCGGCCCCATCGAGACGAGGCTCGGGTTCCACATCTTGCGGCGGACCGAGTAGCCGGCGGCCCGAAGCGGCCTCACGCAGCCATCCCCAACGAGCGATCCCGGTCGGTCTTCAGCGGCGTTTGAGCTGCTCGCGGATGCGGCGCTCGTGTTCGAGGGCGGCGTCGTAGTAGCGGTCGCGGGTCGCGTGCAGGCGCCCCCGCAGCCGCGTCGGATGAGCGTGGAGCGGGTGCTGGACCTCCAGATCGAGGCTCCCCTCGATGCGGTCGTCGTTCACGGACGTCAGCACGATCTCGCCACCGAGGACGCGAAGCTGGGTGCGCCCGAGGGCGACGGTGAAGACGTGCGTGAGCCCGTCCCGCTCGAGCATGACGCGGTGGGTGCCCGGTGCCAGCTCCGCTCCGTGGAAGGTGAGCTGTATCGAGGGCGTCGCATCGTCCGCTTCGCCCGTCGGCTTGAGCTCGATGAGCCAGAGCTCGGCGTTCTTGCCGAAGCCGGCCTCAAGGGTGGCTTGCGGGTAGGTCCAGCCGCTGGCGAGGGTCGGCACCGCGATCGTCGCCTGCCCCGCGGCGGGAGCGTCGAGGACGCCGAGGGGAGGCGGTGGCTCCGCTGGCTCGGGTGCGGCTTCGGGCGGCGGCTCCGGCGTGGCGGCAGGGGGCGGCACGGCGTCGTCGCAGCCGAGGGCCAGCAGGGCGAGCCAGAGGAGGGCGTGGCGCATGGGTTATCTTCGCCCGAATCGGCTCGCCATCGAAGCACCTCAGGCCAAGAAAGCGACCTCTCGGGCGACCGCCTCGGCTACCGGCAACACCGCGTCGTAGGCGGCGGCGTTGCACGCGAGGATACCGCCGTCGGTGCGCAGATCGGAGCCCCCGTAGCGGTACCGCGTGCCGTCCAGCCGCGTGAAGCGCCCCCCGGCGCCCCGGAGGATCGCTTCGGGTGCGCAGGCGTCCCAATGGGACGAGCGGTCCGAAAGGTGGACGTAGAGATCGGCGCGTTGCTCGGCGATGAGGCCTACCTTGAGCCCGACCGAGCCGCTCTTGCTCTCGCGGGTGATCCCCAGGCGTTCCACGATCATGTCGATGGAGCGCGCGCGGTGCGAGCGCGAGCAAACGAGCCGCAGCCGCGCCGGGTCGGCAACGTCGCTGACATGCAGCGGGCGCTCCTCGCCGCGGGCTCTCAGCCAGCTCCCTTCGCCGACGACGCCTCGGTAGAGCTTGTCCTTGGCCACTTGATAGACGACGCCGAGCTGGGCCTCGCCGTCGATGGCCAACCCGATCATGACCGCGAACTCGCCGTTCTTGGCGATGAACTCCTTGGTGCCGTCCAGAGGGTCCACGAACCACACACGACCGCCCTTGAGGGCGTCGCTCTGGTCGGCGGTCTCTTCGGCGACGATGCCGTCGTCCCCAAAGGCCTTGCGCAGCGCGTCGACGATGAAGGTGTTGGCCTTCGTGTCGGCGGCGGTCACCGGGTCGCGCTCGCTCTTGAAGGCCACGGCGAAATCCTGGGCGTAGATCTCGCGGATGATGTCGCCGGCGCCCAATGCGATGGTGGCCGCTTCGTCGAGCTCCCGCTGAAGTCTCATGGCGGGCAGATATCACAGCCCCGGCGGCGGCGCTCGCGGCGAGCATCGCTCGGCCGGACGCTCTGAGCCATCCGCCGCTCAGCAGTCCCCCCGGTATCGACCGTGAGGGATCGCGAGGGTCCTTTACGGGACGCCGGGCGAGGAAACCTCGAGGATTTTCGAGGCGCGATGCGCCGCGCAGGACCGGGCTCTCGGGCCTGACGGCCGGAGAGGTTCGTCGCGGAGGGCGGTCAGGCCGCGACGCC
Source organism: Polyangiaceae bacterium (assembly GCA_027009115.1). Classification (GTDB taxonomy): domain Bacteria; phylum Myxococcota_A; class Polyangia; order Polyangiales; family Houyiibacteriaceae; genus JALVDI01. The sequence continues at coordinate 5,320 of JALVDI010000290.1, forward strand.
GCGGGGCCGGTCGAGGATGCTGGAGTAGGCGAGGGTGAGGTTGCCGCCGAGGGCGAGCGCGAAGTCGTAGGCCACCCGAGCCTCGTCGAGGGTCCGCGACAGCGGACCGGTGGCCCGTTCCCGGCACGAGACGCCGAGGGACAGCGTCAGCCCTTGCTGGTTCGCCTTGTGCCGGAGCCGCTCGGCGTCGATCACCGCCTCGATCTCGGGGCCCGGGCGCACGAGCGCGACCATGTGGGCGTCGAGCCAGAGCGCTTCGGGGGTCGTGTCGAGGAGCTGGGCGAGGAGCTTCGGATCGCTGGGCGCGGGGTCGAGACCGAGGACGATCACCGACAGGGGCGCGGGGTGGGGCGGGTTGGTCATGCCCCGGTCATCGAGCACTATCCGTACCATCCGCTCAGGGCCGGAACGTCGCGCAATTCGTCCCGCTCGGACGGGCGGCGGCGACGATCCGTCAAGCCTCTGCCGTCGCCATCGCCAAAGAGACAGCGCCTCTCAGGGGAGCTCGCCGCTCGTCAGGAGCTTCTCGAGGTCGGAGGCGCCACCGAGCAGGACACCTTTGTGGAACACCATCGGGAAGGTGGGCCAGCCGGTCCACATCTTCAGCGCGTTGCGGCGGCGCCAGGTCCGGATACCGCTCGTGTAGCTCCCGTACTGGAGGTAGCGGTACGGGATGCCGCGGGAGTCGAGCAGTTTGCGGGCCTTTCTCGGGAAGGGGTTTTGGGCCATGCCCACGATCACCCACTCGTTGTCTTCGGTGGCGCGCTGCACCTCCTCGACGATGTCACGAAAGTGGCTGGAGACGCGATCGCGGATCGCGGGGTGGATGCGTTCTTCGGGGAGGATCTCTCGCATGGGCACCTTCTGACGGCAGTGGGCTTCACGCGTTACGCCCCGAATGTCGACGTTCGGTCGTCACTCACGATACCCTTGGGTCTGTGCCGAGCCCTCGAAAGCTCCTCCTCGTCGCTGCCCTCGTGGGCGTCGGCTGCCGCGACCAGGCTCTGGCGCCTCCGGCGCAGGCTGCGATCGCGGACGAGGTGGCCTCGGAGTCGGAACCGGCCGAGGCCGACGAGGCCGACGAGGCCGACGAGGCCGACGAGGCCGACGAAGTCGAACCGGCGATGGAGCTGGGCGACCTCGACGCGATGGACCGCCGCGAGCTCGAGGGCGCGTGTTTTCGGGGCAGTCAGGCCGCCTGCGACCGCCTCGGCCATTGAGGCCGCGGACGCGCCGCCGCAGAGGACGGTCGCCGCGTAGCCCGGAGGTGCGCTCGCTTCACTCGCTGCCGCAGAGGACGGTCGCCGCGTAGAAGCCCGGCATGGCGTGCCGGACGTGCGCCAGTGTCTCGAAGCCGCCGGTCGCGACGGGAGCGACGCCCAGACCGCGGAGGCGGGTGGGCGTTTCGCCGTCGAAGTTGGTGGGCCCCATCACGTCGAAGGCGGGCCCGGACACCCCCTGCGTCACGTCGAGGAGCTGACCGCGTACGCGCGCGTCGTCTTCGGCCCAGAGCACGAAGAAGCCGCGGGGGCGGGTCTGGCCGAAGGCGAGCGCCGGACGGCGTTGCTCCCCCCCGCCGTCCACACGGTCGGGTGTGCCGGCAGCTTGGACCTCGCCGGTGCTTCGGGCGAGGCGGACGCGCTGGAACACGACCTCCGCGCGGCTGCCGCAGCCGACGGAGGCGGCCACGCCCAGCGTCGCGTCGTCGTCGTCGAGGGGGCCCAGGGTCAATGCCGTCTCCTGAACTGGGGCATCCAGGTCGACGCGCGCGCTCGAGACGGCCTCGAGGCCGCTGCTGGACAGCCGCAGCGTGCGGAGGACGAGCTCGGTGCCGTCGCCGTAGGCGAGGACGTAGAGGTCGGCGGAGGCCACGTAGAGCAGGGAAGGCGGGCCGGCGTCGTTGGCCATGGCGAGGTCGAGGGAGTCGGTGGTGAGCGCGGCGGTTGCATCGGAGGTCGTGGCGAGCAAGGGCGCGCGCTGGCCGGTGCCGCAGGCGCCACGGGCCCCGCTCTGGAGCCACGCGATGACCACGTCGTTGCCGTTCCGGGCGACCGCCGGCGCGCGCTGGGCGACGTCGTCGCTGCAGGCGTTGCTGCCCATGGAAGGGAGCCCCGTGCGGGGCGACGAATCGGCCGGCGCAAAGCTCGCCGACGACAGCTCGGACCCCGTCACCACGCCGACGCTCAGGCGGTCGCAGCCCGCGGCCGGGAAGACCACGAAGGTCGACGAGTCGTCGCCGGTGAGCGCCAGGCCCGGATCGGCCGCTTCGGTCGCGGGATCGTTGAGCCGCACTGCGGAGCCGGCGACGGTGGGCGCGATGGGAATGGCGCCGAGCAGGAGGTTGAGATAGCGCGCGCGTGGGGCGTTGGGATCGAGCTCGCGTCCGAACGCGGCGGCCACCGTCTCGCCGGCGGCGGTCGCGGCGACCACACCTTCGGTGTCGCCGGGATCGGCGTCCCGGCGGGTCGGTTCGCCGGCGACGAGCACGCCTTCGTCGACCCGTCCGTCGCAGTCGTTGTCCTTCCCGTCGCAGAGCTCGGCGCGCCCTTCGCCCACGTCCGGGTCGTCGTCGTCGCAGTCGCGGGGCCGATCGCTGCTGCCCTCGTCGATGCACGCGCCGTCCCCGATGCCGTCCCCGTCGGCGTCCGGCGTGCCGATGACGCAGAAGAGCTCCCCGTCGACCTGTGCCGCACAGACGGCCGCTTCGCAGCTTTCGAGAGGGATGTCGCTCAGCTCCCGCGCACAGAGCGCGTGCGCCGCGCTCAGGTCCCGTTCCCCCACCGAGGCGCAGGGCGTCGGCTTCACCTCGTCCAGGCCCAGGAGGCTGCAGCCGGTGCTCAGCGTCCCCGCGATGAGCGTCCCCGCGATCAACCACAGCAAGCCGCGCATCAAAAACGCCCCCGCAGCGAGAGGCGCGCTCCACCGGAACCGATCGCGACCTCCGGGCTCACCGCGCGCTCGTCGCTGTCGCCGTCGAAGTCCGTCAGGAAGTAGAGCACGAGGGTCGTCACCCCGAGGGCGCCGGCCACGCCGAAGAAGACGTCGGCCAGCAGCGCCGCCCGCGCCGTCTCGTCGTTTGCCGCTTCGATCGCCGCGAGGTCGTAGGGGCTCGCGTCGCGGGCGTCGCGGCGGCTGCCCATCGCCCGCAGTCCGAAGCCCGCACCGACCACGGCCGCCGCGGCGGTCGCGCCGAGGGCCGAGTAGAAGACCGCCGGTGGGGCGCCGCCCTCTTCGGTGACGGCGATGGTCGTGTGTTCTTCGGTGACGTTCGTGATCTGCGCCTCGTGGAGCGTCACGTCCACCTCGACGCGCTGCCGTCCGGCCACGTCGACCTCGCGGCGCTCCGGCACGTGGCCGGGCGCGCGCAGCTCGAGGGCATGGTGTCCTCCGGGCACCAGCACCTCGCCCGGCGCTTCGCCGACGACGCGCTCGCCGATCCACACCTCGGCCGGGACGTTCGAGCGCACGACGACGGTCCCCAGGAGCATGCGGAGCTGTCGCATGGTCGCCTCGACTGCGGGCCGGTCGGGGGCGTCGCTCGGGGCCACGTTCAGGTAGCGCTCGTAGGTCTGCACCGCCAAGTCGTAGCGGAAGAGCTCCTCGTAGCAGCGCGCCATGTTGTAGAGGGTGTTCGGTCGCTCCACCAGGGCCAACGAAGCGCGGAGCTCGGCCAGGGCCCCCTCGCAGTTGCCCGCGCGGGCGAGCATCACGCCTTGCCGAAAGCGCTCGCGGGCTTCGGCCAGCCTCGGATCCTCGGCGGGCTCGCTCTCCGTGGATTCGTCGGCGGATCCGTCGTCTTGGGCTGCGGAGGTCTCTTCGTTCCCCTCTCCGGATGCTGCCTCGGGCTCCGGGCCTGGGAGCCCGGCCTCTGGGGAGGGCTCCTGCGCGAGCGCCCCGCCCGCAACTCCCCACACCAGGGCGACTGCCGCGATTCGCCTTGCCCTCATGCCGACCGCGTCTCCGCCACGCGCCTGTCCCGTCTCATCCTCATCACCTCGCTGAACGCCGTCGCCGTCGCAACCTCTCCTGGCCCAAAGGCTCCGCGTCGTGGCCGAGAGTACGTCCCCGCGTATCGCACTTCAAAAACCCCTCGCTCCATCCGGCAGGCACGCGACTCTGATCCACGGTCGGCACTTGAACGGTCGGTCTAGAAATCGTCACGGTAGTCGGGACGCATCGCCGGCGGCCTCGCCTCGGTTGGGGGCGGCGCCATCGTCTCGTCTTGCATCGACCCCCCCGAAGAAGCCGAAGAAGGCGGATCCATCGAAGCGCGCTCCATCGACTCGCGTCGGTGGCGGCGCCCTCGTCCGGGGGCGGCCTCCAAGGTGCGGATCAGCTCGCGGTCCCGATCGAGGACCACGAGCTCTTCCAGGGGCCTGTAGCCTTCCCGCTCGATGCGCAGCCGCACCGGCTCGAGGGAGCGGGGCCGCATCGCGTCCAGGGGGTTGGGGAACTCGGTCCCGTTCAGGAAGATGTGCGCGTCGTTGGGCGCGACCAAGACCCGCAGGCGCACTTCGTCGGCTTGCGCGGCGGAGGGGTTGGTGGGGGAGCGGGTGGGTGAATCCTCGGGCCGGTCCCTCGGCGGATCGGTGGGCGAATCGTGGGGCGGGTCGGCGGGCGCGGGCGGCGTTGGTGCTTCGCGCGCCTGGGGAGGCTCCGGAGGTTCGTCGCCGTCCGGCTTGGTCAGCAGCAGCGCTGCGATGCCGGCCACCGCGACGAGGCCGCCGGCGGCCAGCGCCAGCCATGGGAGCCGGCCGCCTCGCGTCAGGCCCTCCTCGATCTCGGTGGGCGTTGCCGGCCCCGAGGGTTGCTCCGACTCCTCGGCCATGGAGCCCGGCGCCGTCGGCTTCGTCGCGCGCACGCCGCTGCGGGTCTCCTGCGTCGCCTTGGGTTTCGGGTCGCGGCCCGGTGGACGCACCGTCGCGCGGTCGTCCGGGCCCGGCAGCAGCTTTGGGGGGGCGTCGAGCTCGACGTAGGCTTCGAGCGCCTGGGCGAGCTCCTCGACGGACTGGGGTCGAAGGTTCTTGTCCTTCGACAGGCAGCGCATGATGAGGGTCTCCAGACCCACCGGCACGTCCGGGCGCCGATCGCGGATGAGCGGCGGGTCGGTGGTGACGATCTTCACCACCAGCAACGCAAAGGTCTCCGCGTCGAAGGGCGTGTCGCCCGTGAGCATCTCGTAGAGGATGACGCCCAGCGCGTAGATGTCCGCCCGGTGATCGAGGCCCTCGAGGCCCTGCGCCTGCTCCGGTGCCATGTAGTGTGGCGTACCGATGGTCATGCCCGTCGCCGTGAGGTTCTTGCCGCCGCCGATGGCTGCCGGCTCGTTGAAGCGCGCGATTCCGAAGTCGAGAACCTTCACGAAGTCGGCGTCGCGTTTTCGGCGCACCAGGAACACGTTCTCAGGCTTCAGGTCGCGGTGCACGATCCCCTTGGCGTGCGCCGCGATCAGCGCGTCGCAGATCTGCAGCAGGATGCGCACGGCGCGCCCGATGGGCAGGGGACCCTCCTGAGCGATCAGCTCCGCCAGCTCCCGCCCGTCGAGCAGCTCCATGACGATGTAGGGCGAGCCGTCGGGGAGCTCGCCCATGTCGGTGACGTCGATGATGTGCTCGTTGCCCGCCGCCGTCGCGGCCCGCGCCTCGCGTTTGAAGCGCTCGACGATGGCCTTGTTCGCCGCCATCAGTGGGTTGAGGCACTTGATCGCGACCTGCTTGCCGATGGTCTGGTGCTGGCCGACATACACCGCGCCCATGCCGCCTTCGCCGAGCTTTCGTTCGACGAGGTAGCGTCCGCCCAGGACGGCTCCGATCAGGGGATCGACCTCGTCCTCGGGTTCTTCGGTGGCGGCGTGGTCCGGCATCACTGTAGGATTGTACCGACAGATCTTGGATTTCGTCGATTTCGGAGGGGATTGGATGCGGGCAACGTTCTGGGCCTGGGCCCTGGTGCTGGCGGTGGCGGCCGCGTGCGGAGGCGACTCGACCATGGAGGAGGACGGCTCGGTGGACGCGGCGCTGGACAGCGGCGGCCCCGAGTGCGCCACGGACAGCGACTGCGACGACGGGCTGTTCTGCAACGGCGCCGAGTCCTGTGAGGGAGGCGCGTGCGTGGCGGGGACGGCGCCGGATTGTGCGGACAGCGTGGATTGCACCCTGGACCTGTGCGACGAGGAGACGGACCGGTGCGTGAACGTGGCGCCGGACGCGGACGGGGACGGGGTGCGGGACGCGTCGTGCGTGGACGGTGACGGGACGCCGCTGGGGGAGGACTGCGACGACAACGACGGCAACCGCTACCCGGGCAACCGGGAGGTCTGCGACGAGGAGAACCACGACGAGGACTGCGACCCGGAGACCTTTGGAGGCATCGACCGGGACGGGGACGGCTACCTCGACGCCCGATGCTGCAACGCGCGTCCGGACGGGACGCAGGCGTGCGGGGACGACTGCGACGACGTACGCCCGAACGTGAACCTGATGGCCACGGAAGCGTGCGACGGGGTGGACAACGACT
>JALVDI010000291.1 GCA_027009115.1 Polyangiaceae bacterium
CCCGACCCGATGACGGTCCACTTCGACCGGCGGCTGCGCATGTGGGTCGGGCCCTTCCTCATGGCGGCGATCAACTCCCGCGTCGTGCGACGAACGAACGCCCTGCTCGGCTACCCGTACGGCCGCAGCTTCCGCTACTCGGAGCGGATGTCCTTCGGCAAGGGCCCCAAGGGCTTGCTGCGGGCGACCGCCGTCGCCACGGGGCTGGCCGCCTTCGTCGCCGCCGCATCCATCGGACCGACCCGACGGCTCCTTGCCCAGAAAGTCTTGCCGAAGCCCGGCGAAGGACCCAGCCGCGAAGAGCGCGAGCGCGGCTTCTTCGTCGTGCGCCTGATCGCGAGCGGACGCACCGGCGACGGGCAGGCCGTGGAGCTCCGCGGACGTGTCGAGGGCCGCAAGGATCCAGGCTACGGCGAGACCGCCAAGATGCTCGCAGAGGCCGCACTCTGCCTCGCGCTCGATGGTGCCGAGCTCGACGCCCCGGGCGGAGTCCGCACACCGGCCTCGACCATGGGCGACCGGCTGCTCGAGCGGCTGCGCGCCGCCTCGATGCTCTTCGAGGTCCGCTGAGGCTGTGTCCCGTTGCGGCATCGAGCCCCGAGTTGGGGCGAAGGGCGCCGAGCCCAAGGCGCCCTTCCGCCCGGACGTCACGGACAGCGCGGATGCGCGTCCGAGGGACATGGACGCGTCGCTGCGACCGGGGAGGACCACGAACCTGACCCTCCTGGCGGCCAGTAGCCTCACGGTGATGTCCGGCGCGGCCATCGCCCCGGCGCTGCCCGCCATGCGGACCGCCTTCGCCACGGCGCAGGAGGTCGACCTTCTCGTGAGGCTGGTCCTCACCACCCCGGCGCTCTTCATCGCGACGCTGGCGGTCGCCCTCGGGGGCCTCGTCGACCGCATCGACCGCCGGCGCATGTTGGCCGTGGGAGCCGCCCTCTTCGCCGCGGCCGGATCGAGCGGCCTCTGGCTCGATCACCTCGTCCCGATCCTCATCGCCCGGGGCGTCCTCGGCGTGTCCGTCGCGATCGTCATGACCGCCTCCACGGCCCTCATCGCGGACTATTACGAAGGGCGCCGGCGCGCGCGGCTGCTCGGCCTCCAGTCTGCGTTCATGGCTTTCGGTGGGGTGGTCTTCCTCTTGGTCGGCGGCCTGCTCGCGGACCTCTCCTGGCGCGGGCCCTTCGCAATCTATCTACTCGCGATCCCCATCGCCGCCGCGGCGCTCTCGTTGCCGGCGCCTCGATCCACCGCCCCCGAGTCCCCCCGCCGCGGTGAGTTTCCGTGGCTCGGCGTACTCGGCCTCGGCTTGGCGGCGTTCGCTTCGATGCTCTTGTTCTACGCGTTGCCCACCCAGCTTCCCTTCGACCTACGGGCGCGCTTGGACCTCGGCGGGCTGGAGGCGGGCGCGGCGATCGCGATGTGCAACCTCACCGCGGGGCTCGTCTCGTTGCGCTTCGAGGTCTTCGCCCGTCGCCTGTCGCCCATGGCCGTGCTGGGCGTCGGCTTCGGGCTCGTCGGCGTTGGCCTGTGCGCGCTCTTCGCCGCCCCAGGCTTCGCGGCGGTCCTGGGGGCGACGGCGACCATCGGGCTCGGCATGGGGCTGTTCATGCCTACCCTCAACCAGTGGGCCGTGCGCCGAGTGCCGCCCACCCGCCGCGGGACCGCCGCCGCGGTCCTCGTTGCGGGGCTCTTCGCCGGCCAGTTCGTGTCTCCTCTCGTCGGTCAGCCCATCGCCGCCGCCTTCGGCGTGCGCGCCGTCTTCGCGGTGCTTGGCGCGGCCGCGCTCGCAGGGTCCGCCGGCCTCCTCGGGTTCGCCCGCCGCGACCTCCGGGTCGCGGCGGCTCGCCAGACCTCACCCAAATGGTAATCCAAATTCGTCGAGTACCGAGCTTCGCTTAACCCCTGGTGACGGCGACGCGCAATCTCTTCGTCCCGGCGGCGCGCTCGCCTTTATGATCCGATGATGGCGTCGCTCTCCCTCGACCGTTTCTTCGACCTCTCGCCCGACCTGCTGTGCGTGGCCGACTTCGAGGGGCGCCTCCTCCGCGTCAACCCGGCGTTGGCGACGGAGCTCGGCTTCGGCGTCGAGGAGCTGGAGTCCGGCTCTTACTTCGACGTGCCTCACCCCGACGATCGGCCAGCGCTCCAGCAGGTCCTCGACGACCTCGCGACGCGAACGTCCGTAACGCAGGTGGAGCTGCGCCTGCGCCGCGCCGACGGCCAGTTCCTCTGGACCGAATGGCACGCCTGGGCGGACCGCGAGGCCTCTCAGATCTACGCCATCGGACGAAACGTCACCGCGAGCCGCGCCCTCGAACAGCAGCTGCAACAAGCGCGGCGCATGGACGCCATCGGGCAGCTCGCCGGAGGCATCGCGCACGACTTCAACAACCTGCTGCAGTCCATCTTGGCGAACGCCTCCTTCATCCTGACCGACGTCGACATCGATGGGCCAAGCCGCGAGCACGCTCAGGAGATCCTCGACGCTGCCGAGCGTGGCGCGGCGCTGACCTCGCAGCTGCTCACCTTCGCGCGGCGGCAACCGACTCAGATGCGTCCTGTCTCGCTCAACGAGATCGCGAGCAGGCTCATGACGATGCTCCGACGGCTCATCCGCGAAGACATCGAGATCGATCTCATCGAGGGCCACGCGCTTGCCCTCGTATCGGCCGATCCAGGCCAGCTCGAGCAGGTGATCGTCAACCTCTGCGTCAACGCCCGGGATGCCATGCCGCAGGGCGGGCGCCTGACGATCGAGACGGAAAACGTCCTCATCAACGGCAACTACCGGGAGCTGCACCCCTGGGCGAAGCCTGGGCGCTACGTCTTGCTCACCGTCACGGACACCGGCATCGGGATGAACGAGGAGGTGCGCGGGCGAGTGTTCGAGCCTTTCTTCAGCACGAAGACGGCCCCCGAAGGCACCGGTCTGGGGCTCTCGACGGTCTACGGCATCGTCCAGCAGCACGGCGGCTTCGTGCATGTCTACAGCGAGCCCGGCAAAGGCACGACCTTCAAGATCTACCTGCCGGCGACCGAACGCCAGGCCGGGGAGGTGGGCACCAAGCTCGAGAGCGCCGTCGTCGGCGGGGACGAGACGATCCTCGTCGCCGAGGACGACGACCTCGTGCGCAGCATCGTGCGGCGCATGCTCGTGCGCTACGGCTACCGCGTGCTGTTGGCGCGAGACGGCGCGGAGGCGGTGCGCATCTTCGGGGAGCGCGACGACATCGACCTCGTGCTGCTCGACGTCGTCATGCCCCGCATGACCGGCCCCGCCGCGGAACGGGCCATTCGGGCGCTCGATCCCTCGGCGCGCATCCTGCTCACGAGCGGCTACGCCGATCCGCGCAGCCTCGACGGCGAAGAGGTCGATGGCTCCCGACTGATTCGTAAGCCGTTCGAACCGGACGAGCTGCTCCGCCGCATCCGAGCCGCCCTGGACGAACCGGAGGACGCGTGAAGCAAATCGAGGTGCCCTGGGGCGAGCTCAGCGAGGAGGCCCTCGCAGGCGTCCTCGAGGAGTTCGTGACCCGCGAGGGCACGGAGTACGGCCGGGACGAAGTGTCCCTGGAGGCCAAGATGGCCGCCGTCCGCGCGCAGCTCGCCGCGGGTGAGGTGGCGCTGCTCTTCGACGCGGAGACCGGGACGACGAACCTCGTCCTCCGACGCGACCTGCCCTAGAGCCCATCTCCACAGCGGTCGTCGATGGATCCGTAGACTCTTGAGATGCGCTTCAGGCGTGGATCGTCGAGGCGGGCGCTTCGGCGTCCGGAACGAGGGAGGGATCCTCGAGGCCGAGCTCTTCGAGGGGGTCGCCGTTCCACAGGCGACCGCGCACCATGTGCGACCACATCTTGAGATCGCCGGCGAGGGACCAGAGCGGGTACTCGAACGTGGCCGGCCGGTTGTTCTCGACAGCGAAATGGCCAACCCAGGCGCAGGCGTAGGCGAAGACCACCCCTGCGGGGAAGAGCAGCGGGGAGGCGAGGGCTGGCAATCCCAGCATCCCCGCGATGTGGGCGAGCCGAGGTCCGTCGGACTCTCCCTTCTTGACCCCGTGAGCCATCAGACCGCCGAAGCCGGCGAGGGCGGCTCCGAAGCCGACGGGGTTCACCACCAGGCTTCCGGCGAGGGAGGCGAGCCAGCCGGTGGTTCCCAGGAAGTGGAGGCGCCGGGACGCGGGGCTCCGATGCTCGGAGAGGTAGTAGGGCCAAAACTCCTCGAAGCTCGCGATGCGTTGGTTGTCCATGGGTGGGATCCTGACCGTGGATTGGAAGGAAGAGGGCTTGGGGGCTCAACGCATGAACTGATAGACGCAGGCGCCCATTTTGCACTCGCCTATGAGGAACAGGCCGTAGACACAGGCGCTGTCATCCGGAAGCGGCTCGCCGTCGCTGCCCACGCACGCGCACTCTCGCCCAGGGCGATGCTCGCAAGCCAGACAAAAGCTTTCGCCGGCTTCGTAGCAAGCCTGGTCTTCGCTGCAGCGCAGCTCGGAGGCAAAGCAGTGCCCCGCGCACGGGCGCTCGAAACGAACGGTCGTCTGAGCCGCCAAGGAGCCGTCGTGCGGGTTCGCGAAGCGCATGCGGAACTCCACGCCGGACTCGATGCGCACGCCCCCGCCGGCGATGGTGGCCGCGCCCGCGAGGTTCGCGTCGAGAAGCAGCCGCGTCGAACAGTCCGGACAGTCGGTGGGCGAGGGAAAGTCTTCCGGCAGGACCGTCAAAGTGGCCGTCGCCCGGAGGTCGGGGCTCGACGCGGCCTGCGAGTCCCAGTCCGCGGGGAAGCTCGGCCCGTAGGCCGCCGGCACGAAGGTGAGGAGCTCCTCCAGCGTGGAGACCTCCATCGTCGCTCCGCACGGGCCGGCGTCCGGTGCCGCGGCGTCGACCCCGGCGTCCCGCGCGGCGTCCCGTGCAGCGTCCCGTGCAGCGTCCGGGCCAGCATCCGGCGTCGCGTCCCTGCCGGCGTCGCGAGCGCTCCCGGCGTCTTCGCGCGCGACGCAGAAGCCGTTGACGCACCGTGCGTTCAAAGCGCAGTCCGACGAACGGCGACACGCGCCGGGCTCGTCGTCCCCTCCTCCACAAGCGACCAGCAGCGCAAGACCGATCGCCCCCCAGTTCGCTCTCTCGGCCACGGCCTGCAGCCTAGCGCCGCCCGCAGAGCGAAGCCAGCCTCAGCGGCCGGCCAGGACGTGGTGGTCGAGGACGAAGGCGGTCATCGTCCCGCGCAGGACCACCGCATCCCCCACCGCGGCGATCACCTCGAGCAGTCGCTTCTTGCCCCGGCTCTCCACGAGCGTCGCACTCGCCCGGACCTCGTCGCCGACGCGCACGGGCGCGACGAAGCGCACCTGGGCCGAGCCGAGCACGACATGGGGGTGGTTGACCGCGAGCATCGCCGCGTGGTCGACGGCGCCGAAGACGAAACCTCCATGCACGAGCCCCGTGTCGTCGACGACCATCGCCTCGGTGGTGACGAGCGCAACCGTCGCTTCGCCGGAGTCCATGGCCACGGGTCGTCCGCAGAGCTCGTGGGAGATCGCGCGATGGGTGTTCGGCTCCATGCGTGCCAGCGTACCTCAGCCGCAACCCGTCGAGGCCCGCCCGTTGCGCGGTGGCATCGAGAGGTTCCGCGTGCGCTCGCGGCGCCCGCGGCGCATGCTCTGGGTCGTGGCGAGGCCATCGAGGCCTCGACCCCTACGCTGGAGGCGCGATGACCACGGCCCGCAAACTCCGCATCGTGCTGCTGCTGCTGGTCAGCGCGCTCATGCTGACCTTGGTCATGCAGAATAGGGCGCCGGTCGAGGCCCACTTCCTGTGGATGTCGGCCGAGCTCCCTGTGTTCGCCCTGCTCGGCACGACCCTGCTCGGCGGCTTCGTGAGCGGCGCGGTGACGGTGCTCCTGCTCACGAGGCGCAAGCGCAAACGCGACGCGCTCAGGGCATCTGTGGACGCTTGACCTTGTCGTAGGTGTCCATGAACACGCCCTCGGCGCCGTACTTCTGCCGCACCTGACGGTAGAGGGTGGGGTCGAACATCTGCCAGAACTCCTCGCGGGTCTGCTCGGTGACGGCGTAGAGGCACTGGTAGCCGTGGTGCTCGCGCAGCCACTTCTCCATGTTCCGCACGGCCTGCCGACCGTCCCAGCGCTCGCCGCGCCGGACCGGACCCGGCACGAACCACGCGCCGAGGTCCACGAACATCTCCTCGGCGAGGCCCGGCTTGCTCGGGCTCATCATGCCCTGCGGTTCGGTGCGGAAGGTCTTGTGCCCGCAGAGCCAAAGCGGGTAGCACTCGAACTCGCGGTGGAACATCGCCACGGCCTCTTCGAGGTAGCGCAGGGGAACGAGGGCGTCCTGCACGACGTTGCGCTCCTCGCGGTAGCGCCGCATGCGCTCGGTCTGCGTCAGCTTCAGGAAGCTGACCTTGGGCGGCATGAGCCATCCGAGCGGATAGCGGAACAGCGGGTGGTTGCCGAAGGGCACGAGCAGCTCCCCGTGCCAATACAGGCTGCGGGTGTAGCGGTGGTAGTACTCGCGCAGCGGGATGTACTCGGTGGCCGTCTCGCCGCGGCGGGCGAACGACTCCATGTGCTTGTAGAACCAGGGCTTGTACCAGCGCCCGATGGGGTTGGCGCGTTCGCCCTCGGGCAGGTCCGCGAAGTCCGCCTCGACGAGGATGGCGCGGTCGCCGTCGAGAAGCAGCGCGTCGACGAACTCCGGCGGGTTCTCGCCCGCGATCGTCTCCTTGAAGAGGGCGATGCCTTCCTCGTGACTGGCCGCCGGGCGGTAGGTGACGCGCACGTGGGGCTTGCACTCGATGAGGGGCAGCTCCAGCGCCGTCAGGAAACCGTGGGCGCCGTAGCTCCACGGCAGCGCGTGGAAGAGGTCCGGGTTCTCGTCCCTGCTGCAGCGGACGACGCGACCGTCGGCGAGGACGACCTCCGCCGAGAGCACCGTGTCGGCGAACAGACCGTAGTTGTGCGAAGACGATTCGATGCCGTAGCCGAGGAAGAGCCCACCGACGGTCAGATCGTCGAGCTCGGGCACGACGGGGACGGTCCAACCCAGCGGCACCAGGGCGTGGGTGAGCTGGCCCATGTTCACGCGAGGCTCGACGCGCACGACGCGGCGCGCGGTGTCGATTTCGAGGATGTCGTGCAGGTCCACATCGACGCCGTACTCGGTCTTCTTGTATTCGCTGACGCGGCTCGACACGGTCTGCCAGCCCTTGCGGGAGGTGCACAGCCGCCCGGGTCGGCCAGCCGCGTTCCAGGCGCGGATCTGGTCCTGGATGTGCTGCACACGGCGCGCGTGACCGGCGGGATCGCTCAGCAAGTTGCGCAGGTGGATGTTCTTCGCGGTCCAGTAGAGGTCGTAGGCCTTGCTCAGCGGCAACACCACGGGCACCACCGTCGCCCAGCGGTGCTTGATGAGCAGCTCGGTGAAACGGTCGGCCAAACGGTCGGCGAGGTCTCCTCTCGTCGTGTGGGCAGCCGGCTTCCGTTCCGAAGACTGCCAAGAGCCCGTCGCCGAAGCTTGAATGGGCTGAGTCACCATCGGATGCCTCCTTCGCCGGCGCAGGGGACGCCCGGCGCAGCGCAAGGTAGCGCCTGCAGGCAGACTTCGCCACGAAACGCCGTGGCTCTCAGGGCGCGGGTGGGAGAAGCGCCGCGGGGTCGTCGATGCGCTCGCAAGCCTCGCGGTTGGGGCAGCGGTAGAGCGCCCGCTGCCCGCATCCTTCCACCTCGAAGATGCCGAGATCGAGGTGCCGCACCTCGAGGCTTTCGGCGGGGCAGTCGAGGTCGGCTTGGGCCCAGCGCCGTGCCGTCGGAGGACGCGCGGCGCAAGCCGCCAGTGCCAGCAAGACCGTCGGGGCGAGCTTCCCTGCTCGGAGCTTTGGCCAACCGGGACGCTTCACACCCCGAGGACCCCGGCGATCCGTTCCATCATCTGGAGGCGCCACCGCATCACCTCACTGGTGCCGTCGAGCACCCGCTGGGTCTCCTCGATCACCCGGGACAGGGGGACGAGCCCGACGGTCGGGTCCTCGGTTCTCTCGGCGTCCTTCACCGTAGGGCGCCAGGCGGTCATGGTGCCGACCCGCCCGCGCTCCATCGCGAGCACCGCCTGGAAACCCAGGCGGCTGGCGATGCGGCGGTCCTGGTAGCTCGGCCGGCCACCGCGGACGACGTGCCCGAGCACGGTGGCGCGCACGAGGTCGCCCTCGATGCGGGCGTTGACCTCGCGCACGAGCTTCGTGCACGGCAAGCGGACCCCTTCGGACTTGATGATGAGCACCTGGCGTTTGCCTCGCTCGAAACCGCGGCGGATGGTCTGCTCGACGGCGTCGATGACCGCCGCGTCGTCACGCCCCTGCTCGCGCATCAGCACAGCGTCGGCGCCGGCGGCGACAGCGCTGGCCATGGCGAGGTATCCGCAGTCGCGCCCCATCACCTCGACGAGGAAAGCCCGACGATGAGCGCTCGCGGTGTCGCTGATGCGGTCGCAGGCGTCGATGATCGTCCCCAGCGCCGTGTCGACGCCGATGGCCATGCCGGTGGCGCCGATGTCGTTGTCGATCGAAGCGGGGAGCCCGACGATCGCCACGCCGTGTTCGTCGGCGAGGAGCTGGGCCCCCGTGAGCGAACCGTTGCCGCCGATGACGAGCAGCCCGTCGACACCCTCGGCGGCGAGCCGCTCGGCGGCCTGGGCGCGCCCTTCGGCGGAGCGGAAGCGCTCGGAGCGGGCGCTTCCCAAGACGGTCCCGCCCCAGCCGCCGCAGCGGTCGACCTCGACGGTGGTCGTCAGGGTTGCGCCGCGGCGCTCCGTGAGCGGCCGGAAGGCACCGTCGATCAGCCCCTCGTAACCGAGCTCCACCCCGACGAGCTCGGTGCCGCGACCCGCGCAGGTCTTCGCGATGGCGCGCAGGGCGCTGTTCATCCCCGGGGCGTCGCCTCCGGACGTCAGCACGGCGAGTTTGCTCATGAAGCCCAGCATAACGCGGTCGATGCGCGGTACGATGCAGCCGTGTCGGAAGGTACCGAGCGACTGCTCCTGGACGCTCTCGAGGAGGTGCTGGGGGCCGGGGTCGTCCTGGACGGGGCGCTGCGGGTCGTGGCGTGGACCCAGCCCGCCACCGTCCTCGTCGACGGCATTCAGGCGGGCATTGCCGTGCCCAAGCTGCTCTGCGGACAGAGCGAGGAGCGCCCCCTGGCCGAGGCGCTCGCCGAGGGTCGGGCGGTCGTCGCCCAGGTGCCGCGGCCGTCGCCGCGCGGGCTGCGGATGATCGAAGTGCGCGCCTCACCGATCCGTCGCGACGAGGAGCTTCGGGGCTGGCTGCTCACCCTCGAAGGAGAGCCCTGGGAGAGCGGGAGCCCCGACGCGCCCGTGGCGTTTCACGAGATGCACAGCCGCGCGCCCTCGATGAAGGCGCTGTTCCGGCAGATTCAGCGGGTGGCTCGACGGGACGTGACGGTGCTCATCCGTGGCGAGACGGGCACCGGCAAGGAGCTCGTGGCCCGGGCCATCCACGCGGCGTCTCCGCGCGCCAACGGCCCGTTCCGCGCCATCAACTGCGCGGCCCTGCCGCCGAACCTCCTCGAGAGCGAGCTCTTCGGCCACGTCCGCGGCGCGTTCACGGGGGCCGTGCGCGACTACCCGGGGCATCTTCGGCTCGCGGAGGGCGGCACGCTCTTCCTCGACGAGGTCGCCGAGCTCAGCCTCGAGCTGCAGGCGAAGCTGCTGCGGGTGCTCCAGGAGCGGACGGTCATCCCGGTCGGGGGACGGCAGCCGATCGGCGTGGACGTGCGCGTCGTCTCGGCGACCCACACGGCGCTCCGGGAGGCGGTCGCGGCCGGGACCTTCCGTGAGGACCTGCTCTACCGTCTGCGCGTGATTCCGCTCTATCTACCGCCACTCCGGGAGCGTCCCGGCGACGTCCTGATGCTGGCGCGGCGCTTCCTCCGGGAGCTGAGCGACGAACACCGCACGGTGACAGGAATCTCGGCGGGGGCGCGGCGCGCCCTGGAGACTTACGGCTGGCCCGGCAACGTGCGCGAGCTCCAGAACGCCATGGAGTATGCGATCGTGATGGGGGACGGACCGATCCTCCAGGAGGCGGACCTGCCGCCGGAGGTGCGCGGTGAGGAGCCCAGCGCGCCGCGAACGAACGTGCCTGCGGTCGAGGCCAGCGGCGAGGAAGAACGCATCCTCCGCGCTCTGGAACGAGCCGGCGGTCACCGGGGGCGCGCGGCGGCGATCCTGGGCATGAGCCGCAGCACGCTGTGGCGCCGCATGCGCGACCTCGGCCTGCTCGACGACGACTGAGTGGGACTGAGTGGTCAGTCCTCGGTGCAGCGGGCGCGGGCCTCGAAGGCGCTCGCGGGGGAGCCGCGACGCGTGACGACCCGGCCGGTCTCGCCGGCAGGCACCCGCAGCTCCTTCCATTCGGGATCGACGTCCGTCGCGACGCGGCAATGGAGCGAGCGATCGCAGCGGTTGTCGACGACGACGATGTGCGTGTAGCCGTAGGCCTGGTAAGGGGCCTCGGCACGGACCTGGGCGCAGTCGGGGCCTTCGTATTCGTGGGCCAGGGCCGGCAGAGCGACGGCGGCGGCGATCGCAAGGGTGAGGAGCAGACGGCGCATGGCCCCTTCAGGGTGGGGCCTGCGGCGGGCGCCGTCAAAGACGAAAGCCGTCGTTGAACGCTTCAGAATTCGCCCGCGGGCCAGTACCCTTCCGGCTACCCGTGGGCACGAACGTCCAGGATGTCGCCGCTCGCGCGAAGGAGCTGATCTCTCAACGGAAGTACCGGGACGCGGTGCGGGCCTGCCGCCGCGTGCTCCTGTCCCGACCGGACGAGGCCGCAGTGCGCCTGCTGCTGGCCCAGGCGCTCTTGGCGTTGAACCGGCACGACGAGGTCCGCATCGAGATGCAGGCGCTCACCCGAAAGGACCCTCGCTGCGTGAGCGCCTACCGCTTGCTCGCCGAGGCGCACATCCGAGGCGGCAACAAGGACGCGGCGCTCGACGCGCTCCACGCGGCGCTCCAGCTGGCGCCCGACGACACCGAGGCCCGCGAGCTGCTGGAGGAGCTCGACGAGTTGGATGGGCCGCCGCCGATGGAGACCATCGAGCGGTGGTTCGGGAACCTCGAGCCGGCGACGGTGGAGATGCAGGGCGGCCCGCTGGACATGTCGCCGACCCGCATGGAGCTGCCGCCGACGGCGACCGTGAGGACCGATCCGGGCTTCGTGGCGGCGTCGGAGCAACCCACGAAACCCCAGGTCCGGCGGCACAAGCGGACGATGCTGGGGATGCCGGCGGTGGTGCCGGCGCCCGCTGCGCCCGAACCTTCCAGGAGCTTCGACGCGGAGGCGACGACCGCCGGACGCAAGACGCGAGGCCGCCCGCTCTCGGATGGGGGCACCGAGTCGCTCGACTCGTTCGAGCTCGTCGACGAGACCGCCGAGGAACCAAGGAGCAGCAGCACCCGGGAGCTGAGCGTCGAGGACCTGGCCTTCGAGGAGTTCGAGACCGACGCGGCACCCCTCCAAGGCGAAGCGACCCACGCCGTCGGGGCGTCGCCACCGCTTCCGAACGCCGAGCCCCCGCGACCGGATGGGACGCCCGGACCCTTCGAGGATCCGCGCGAACCCCTCGAAGGCGAGGAGACGCAGGCGCGCCCACAGAGACCCTCCGCGAAGCCGAACCCGGACGCGGACGAGTGGACCGCACGCCCCCGGCGACCGAACGCGCCCGCCGCACCGCCACCCGCCGCACCGCCGCCCGCCGCGCCGCCGCCCGCCGCGCCGCCGCCCGCCG
>JALVDI010000292.1 GCA_027009115.1 Polyangiaceae bacterium
AGGCGCGCAGGAGCTTCGCGCGGGTCTTGGGGCCCACGCCTTTGACCTCGTCGAGCTCCGATCGCATCCGGCGCTTGAGCCCGAGCTGGATGCGGAAGGCATTGGACGCCCGATGGGCTTCGTCTCGGGCATAGGCGAGCATCTGAAGTGCCGGGACGGTTCCGATGGGGATCGCGTTCTTCATCCCGGGCAGATAGATGCGGTCGACGCGCCTGTCTCCAAGGGGAGTCTCCTTCTCTTTGGCGAGCCCGACGACGGCGACCGGTGGCGCGCCGAGAGCTTCGAGCGCCGCCAGGGCCACATTCAACTGCCCCTTGCCGCCGTCGACGACCAGGAGGTCGGGGAGCTCCCACCCCTTCTCGCCGTCCCGGCCGCGGCGGAAGCGACGGGAGAGAACTTCGTACATTGCGCCGTAGTCGTCGCCCCCGCGGGCGCGCTTGATACGGTAGCTTCGGTAGCCCGCTCGGTCCGCGACGCCGTCCCGCAACCGCACGATGACGGCGACGGGGTCCTCGCCGCCGATGTGGGAGACGTCGACGCACTCGATGCGACGCGGGAGCGTGTCGAGCCGGAGCCGGTCGCGGATCTGGGCGAGCCGCGTTTCGAGGTCGGCTTCGGCGAGCCGCTTTTCCCGGAAGGCGTGCGTGGCGTTGTCCATCGCCATCTGCAGCAGCCTCCGTCCGGCTCCTCGGCGCGGCACCCGCACCTTGGGCGCCGCCCGTTTGCCCTGGGCGCGTCGCTGCTCTCCCAAGGCTGCGGCCAGGCCCTCCATGGCCTCGACCTCTCGCGGCAGGAGCACCTCCTGGGGGATCGGCGCGCGCGCGTACCACTGCGCGAGAAAGGAGGCGAGCAGCTCGTCGTCCGGTAGCGAGACGTTTTTCAGATCGTAGGTCCGCACGCCGATGAGCTTTCCGCCGCGAACGATCAGCACCGCCACCTCGGCCTGGTCCGCCCGCCGGTAGAGGCCGAAGACGTCCTGGTCGACGTCGCGCACGGTGGCGACGCGCTGGGCCTGGCGCACTCGCTCGACGGCGCGGATGCGATCGCGGATCGAGGCTGCCTTCTCGTACTCGAGGGCCTCGGCGGCGTCGTGCATCCGCTGGCGCAGCTCGTCGAGCAGCTCGTCGTGTCGTCCGTCGAGGAAGAGGGCCACGCTACGGACTTGCTGGCTGTAGATCGAGCGGTCGATGGTCCGCACGCAGGGGCCGGGGCAGCGCTTGATCTGGTATTGGAGGCAGGGTCGCGTCCGCCCCTTGAACTCCAGGTCGGTGCAGGTGCGCAACTGGAAGTGCCGGTTGACGAGCCGGAGGGTCTGGCGCGCAGAGGTCGCCGAGTCGTAGGGGCCGAAGTAGAGCGCTCCGTCGGGCCGCGGTCGCCGGACGACCTCCAGCCGCGGCCAGTCGGCCCGTGTGTCGAGGCGCAGCGAGAGGAAGTCCTTGTCGTCCCGGAGCTTGACGTTGTACCGGGGGCGGTGCTCCTTGATGAGCTGGTTTTCGAGGAGCGCGGCTTCTTTCTCCGTGTCTGTGACGAAGGTCTCGATGTCGCCGAGCTCGGTTTCGAGCCGCGCGACGAAGCTGCGTCCGTCGCTGCCGGCGGGCTGGAAGTAGGAGCGCACCCGGGCTCGGAGGCTCCGAGCCTTTCCCACGTACAGAACCTGGCCCGAGCCGTCCCGGAACACGTACACGCCGGGGTGGCTCGGCAGGGTCTGGAGCTTGGCCAGGACCGTCTCGGGGAGGGGCACCCGGTCAGTATGGGGCGTTGCGGGCCCCGGGTCAGCGCTCCTCGGTGCGCAAGGTCCGCGCGTCGGTGACGACCGCGGCCACGGGCACGTCGTGGGGGAGGTTCGGGACCTCCGGCACGAGCTGGAAGTCGTAGCCGACCGCGACCGTGCGAGCCGAGGGCATCGCCGCCAGGAGCCGGTCGTAGTAGCCCTTGCCGTAGCCCACCCGGTGGCCGCGGGGATCGAACGCGAGCCCGGGCACGATCGCCAGGTCCACATCCTGAGGCGACACGTCTGGAGCGTCGGCGGGTGGTTCGGGAACGCCGAACGCGCCCGGACGGAGCGCCGCGCCCGGGGCCCACTCGTGGAGGGTGAGCGTGCCGCGCTCGGGATCGACCCGGGGCAGGCAGACCCGCGCGCCCGCCTCCGCGAGTGCCTGGAGGATGGCCCTCGGGTCCACTTCGCCGCGGATGGCGACGAAGCCCGCCACGCAGCGGGCCTCGGCGACCTCGGGCAGCGCGAGGACCCGCTCGGCGACCCGGGCCGAGCGCGCGGCTCGGGCGCTGGCCGGCAAGGCGCCTCGGACCGCGCGGATCCGCCGGCGGAGCTCTTCCTTGACCCGCTGCCGGAGGTAGCGCTCCTGGGGGTCCATCACCCCTCGGAGTCGCGCTCGACCGCCGCCGCCAGCCGGCCGTCGATACGGTCGATGACCTCACGGAGGACCCGCGCGGTGCGCTCGCGCAGCGACCTTCGCCGGCGTTCGCTCTCCTCCAGCTCTTCGGCGAGGGAGAGGGCGGCCACCGCCAGGAGCTGCGCCGGAGAGGCCGCGCGGCGCGCCTTCTCGCCGAGCTCGTCGATCCGCGCCTCGACCACCCGCGCCAGATGCCTCAGATGCTCTCGGTCCGAGTCCGTCGTGAGGCGGTAACGGGCCCCCGCGATCTCGATCGTGACCGTGTTTTGCGGGCCCTGCGCCACCGCCGGACGGTACTTCCGCGCTTCTGAGAGCGTCAAGGCCCGACGGGCCGCTCGGTCGAAAGGACGGGTGCTTGGGGACGAACGTGGTAGCATCGCCTGCGAAGAGAGCTGATGGTCAAGGTCGAGTGTCCCTCCTGCTCGGCGCCCTACGATCTGGATGAGCAGCGTCTGCCCGCGAGCGGGTTGCGGATGCGCTGCCCCAAATGCGGCGCGTCGTTCCACGTCAACCGCGACGGCTCCGTGAGCGAAGCCAAGGGTTCCGTCCGTCCGCCGAAGGCGACGAAGATTGGCGCCGGCGGGCCACCGGCCGTGCCTCCGCCGGCCGGAGCTGCTCGGTCCGGTGCGGCCCGGCGCCACAAGCCGACCATGGTCGGGCTCGGAGAGGCGCCGAGCAAGAAGCCCGGTGCGTTGGGTTCGGCGACGGCTGCGATCCTGGCGGAGATGGAGGCAAAGGCCGCCCAGAGCGAGCTCCCGGCGCCCCCGCCTCCGTCCATCGATCTGCCCGCTCCCAAGGGCGCGCCACCACCGCCACCCACCGCCAAGACAGGCGCGAAGAAGCCGATCGCGCCGCCGCCGCCCCCACCGCCTGCCGCGAAGGCGAGGAAGCCGATCGCCCCGGCCTTTGACGAGCTGG
>JALVDI010000293.1 GCA_027009115.1 Polyangiaceae bacterium
GAGCGGCTGGGTGGACCCCAACGCCGTCGTTCAGACGGGGCCAGGGATCCCCTCGTGGGGGCGAGGGCGAGGCTACGAGCTGCGCTGGTCGGGGCCTGTGCGCGCCGACCACCGCTTCCAGCTCTACCTCGTGCCGCCCTGGCTCTTCCGCGTGCTGGCGGTCCTTCGGGTGTTGCTGCTTGGGGCGCTCGTGCTGCTGTTGTTGCGCCATGTTCCGACGCCGCCGGGATCGAAGCCGGAGCCCAGGCAGACGCCAGGCCCGGTCGCCGTGGCAGCCCTCACGTTGCTCGCGGCCCTCGCCCCGGGTGTGGCGACAGCGCAGCTCCCGACGCAGCCCCAGCTCGACGAGCTCTTGGCGCGGCTGACCCGCGCTCCGGAGTGTGGCTCCGATTGCGTCCAGGCGGGGGTGATGGACGTCACCATCGACGACCGGGAGCGCCTGCGCATCGACGTGGAGGTTCATGCGCGGACGTCTGCGGCCTACCGGCTTCCTGGTCCGGCGGAGCGTTGGGTCCCCGCCTCGGTGACCGTGGACGGTCGCCCGTCGAGCGCGTTGCGGCGCGGTTCCGATGGTTTCCTGTGGCTGCGGGTCAACGAAGGCGTGCACCGGGTGCGCCTCGAAGGACCCGTCCGTAGCGACACCCTCACCCTCGCGTTCGGCACCAGCCTCCCGGCGACGGTGCAAGTTCGCGCCCCCGGCTGGAGCGTGGATGGGGTGCGCGCCGACGGTCGCACCGCGGAGACGATTCAGCTGCAGCGTCTCGCGCCTTCCGTGACCGAGGAAGGCGAGGCGCAGGCCAACGATCTGCCGGCGTGGCTCGTCGTCGGCCGTCGCTTCGAGCTCGGCGTGAGGTGGCTCGTGCGCACCACGGTGCGACGCATCACGCCGCTCGGGACGCCCGTGGTTCTGCGCCTGCCGCTGCTCGAGGGGGAATCGGTGACCGATGCGGCGGTGCAGATCGATGGGCGGGAGCTGGTCGTCAGCGTTGGCCGCGACGTGGACGAGGTGCAATGGACATCGATCCTCGAGCCCAGCGACGCTCTCGTCCTCCGCGCCGCGGAGGGGCAGCGCTACTCCGAGACCTGGACCCTCGCCTGCAGTCCGATCTGGCGCTGCGAGCCCGAGGGTGTGCCGCCGACGCACCTGGGCGCCGTTCGGTTCGAGCCGCGGTACCAACCCTGGCCCGGGGAGGAGCTGCGGGTTGCGACCTCGCGCCCGGTCGGGGCCGAAGGCCAGATCTCGACGATCGACCAGGCTCGCCTGGTGATTTCGCCGGGGGTGCGGACCCTCGCGGCCGAGCTGGACCTGAGCGTGCGCGCGAGCCAGAGCCTCACGCAGACGGTCGAGCTGCCGGAGGGTGCGGCCGTTCAGACGTTGGAGGTGGACGGAGCCCCGCGGCCGATCCAGCTGGCCGACGACCGGGTGCTACGGATCGGGCTCGAGCCCGGCACCTCTCGGGTGCAGGTTCGTTGGCAGCAACCCGGTGGAATCGAGCCGCACTTCCGGGCGCCACGCATCAAGGTGGGGGACGCCCTCGTGAATGCTTCGGTGAAGGTGCGCCTCCCTGAGGATCGCTGGCTCCTCTGGGCTTACGGTCCCTTCTCCGACGTCGCTGTTCTGTTCTGGCCCTATCTGCTCCTCGTTCTCGGCGTCGCCGTCGTGCTCGGCCGCTCGCGGCTCACTCCTTTGGGCATCGGCGAGTGGTTCCTGCTGGGGATCGGCCTGACTCAGATCGACGCCTGGGCAGCCCTCGTCGTCGTCGGCTGGTTCTTCTTGATGGCTTACCGGGGGCGGACGCCGAACGTCGCGCGAGGTAGCTTCGTCGTCCGGCAGTTCGCGCTGGCAGGCTATACGCTCCTCGCCCTGGCTTGCCTCTACGCGGCACTCCACAAGGGGCTCCTGATGCAGCCCGAGATGCAGCTCGTCTCGCACTACGGTGGCGAGGGCCAGCTCGAGTGGTACGTCGATCGTACCGACGGCACGCTGCCGGTGGTGGGCGTGCTGAGCCTGCCGCTGTGGGTGTGGCGCGTGGCGATGCTCCTATGGGCGTTGTGGCTCGCGGTGCGCCTCTTCCACTGGGGGAAGTGGGGCTGGTCCAACTTTGCCAAGGGTGGATGGCTCGTCGGTGGGGTGGCGCCGCCGCCGCGTCCGGCCCGTGCCCCATCGAAGCCTGCTGTGCCGTCCCACGGATCTCCTCGGGCCGCCGCGGAGGCCCCCGCGGGCGAGCGGACCGAGCCGGGCGAGGGACGGGACGAAGCCGTGTCGGAGGAGGCTGCCGACGAGAGCGAGTGACCGGTGCGTCCGGCGGGTTGGGCTCTAGCTCGGAGGGGTGACTCGGTCGCCCTGGACGTCCACCTCGAGGGGCTCCGGTTCCGGGCTTCGGTCCCCTGTCCACTCGCCGTCGAGGGTCGCCTCGACGCGGTCGACCTCCAGGTCCGCGTCGTCGTCCCGAAGCGCGAGCTCGCCCCGCGCGGTGATCCGGCTGCGGGCGTTGTCGAGCTCGCCGAGCCGCAGCTCCAGGTCCATCGTGAGGAACTTCATCACCTCGGAGCAGGCGTTTGCCAAGCAGGCCGCGTCGCAGACGCCGGCCAGTTCCGGCACCTCCGGCATCTCTTCGCAGCGGGCCAGCCTCCGCAGGGCGCCTTCGAGGGGCGAGCTCTCCGCGGGCACGGGCCCTTCCATGGTCGCAGCGAGCGCGGCGACCCAAGCGCTCGCGCGCAGGTCCACGGAGAGCAGCTCGACCCGGAGCGTCTCGCCGACCGGGTCGAGCTCGGCCGAGAGCTCCGTCGCGAGACCGCCGGCGACCGATGCCTCGACTTGCCGTCGACTGTCGGGCGGGCCCACGGCCAGGTGCGACAGGTGCAGGAACGGCGCGTCCCCGAATCGAAGCGAGCCGCGTAGCTCGACGTCTTGGGTCCCCACGTCGAGCAGGGCGTACAGTCCGTCGAGGGCGGCCGATGGCCCGATGCCGCGGGAGGTCAGCTGATCGTCAAGGGCCGCGTCGGCGTCGGAGCGGGTGCGGGCCTCGGCGAGCCGTGCGAGGCCGTCGGTGTCGCCCGCGGCCCGGAGGCTTCGGGCGACGGCGTCCAGGATCGATGTCCCGTCGCCGAGAGGCATCTCGCCGGATACCTCCACCTGAGCCAGCAGCTGGGCTGCCGTCGCGCTCGGCTCGAAGGTGAGCGTGGTCTCGTAGCTGCCGCGCACATCTTGAGGGAGATCCTGTGCGGTGACCGCGGTCTCGATGAGCCCCGCGGCTTCCACCGCGACCCCATCCACGCAGCCCCAGGCCAGCAGCTCGCCTGTGGGCCCC
>JALVDI010000294.1 GCA_027009115.1 Polyangiaceae bacterium
TCGCCTCGCGGATGCGCCCCGGCAGAGGGCGTGCGCAGGCCGCGGAGCGGCGATGAGGGGTTTTGAGATGGGCTCTAGCTAAGGCCAGGTCACGCCGAGGCGCTTCATCTTGCGCCACAGCGTCGTCGAGCTCAGCCCGAGCAGATCAGCCGCCCGTTCCTTGTTCCCGTCGACCTCGCGCAACACGTGCTCGATGGCTTCCCGCTCGGCCTGGTCGACGACGACCTGGAGACTACGGGGCGGGCCTGCGGGCGCCTGCTCCCGCATCTCCGGCGGAATGATGTCGTCGAGCTGAATCACTCCATCGACGGCGAGGGCGACGCCCTGTTCGATGAAATTCTCGAGCTCGCGGACGTTGCCCGGGTACGAGTAGCTCATCAGGTAGTCCATCACCCCGTCGCCGAGGCGCACCTGCCGCCGCATCTTGCGGCCGAACTTGCGCAGGAAGTGCTCGACGAGCAGGGGGATATCCTCCTTGCGCTCGCGGAGCGGTGGGAGGACGAAGCGCGCGACGTTGAGGCGATAGTAGAGGTCTTCGCGGAAGCGCTTCTCTTCGATGGCGACCTTCAGATCCTGGTTGGTCGCCGCGATGATGCGCACGTCGACGTGAATGGCGCGATTGTCGCCGAGGCGGCGGATCTCGCCCTCTTGGATCGCCCGGAGGAGTTTCGCCTGAAACGACGGTGGGGTCTCGGCGATCTCGTCGAAGAAAAACGTCCCTCCGTCGGCTTCTTCGAACAGGCCCTTGCGGGCTGATACCGCGCCGGTGAAGGCGCCGCGGACGTGCCCGAAGAGCTCGCTCTCGAGCAACGTCTCGGTGATCGCGGCACAGTTGATGCTCACGAACGGTCGCTCGCTTCGGTTCGAATTGGCGTGAATCGCTCGCGCGACGAGCTCTTTGCCGGTGCCGCTCTCCCCGGTGATGAGGACCGTTGCGGGGGTCGGGGCGACGCGCACGATGCGGCCGAGCTGGTTCCGGATGGCCTGGCTGCGTCCGATGATGTTCTCGAAGTGGTAGCGGTCTCGGAACTCCGCCGCCATCACCGAGACCTCCGTCGTGAGCTGTCGCTTCTCGAGGGCGCGCTCCACCTTCACGAGTAGCTCGTCCTCCGCGAAGGGCTTCTGGAGGTAGTCGTGCGCTCCCTGGCGCATGGCCTCGACCGCGCTCTCGATGGTCCCGTACGCGGTCATGACGATGACCTCGGTCATGGGGCTCTGCTCCTTGGCATGACGCAGGACAGCCATCCCATCGGTCGCACCCATCTTGAGGTCTGTCAGGACCAGGTCGTACCCGCCCCCAGAGATGGCCTCGATGCCCGCGTCACCGTCCGCGGCCTCGTCCACCTCGTGGCCCGACCCACGGAGCATCATCGCCAGCGTCGTACGCATGTTGCGCTGGTCGTCCACCACTAGGATCTTGGCCACAGTCCCGCCCTCTGGTTCCGGTCGCGCTCCCCCGCACACCGGAATCGACTCACCCCTAGTAGCACGGACGACGTACTTCAGTCGACGTCGAGCTGCGGCGGAGGGCCGAGAGAGCTCGCCGCTCCGGGGGCGTCCGCCTGGAGGGAGCGCCCCAGCGTCCGTACGTCCTCGAGGTAGCGCTGGCCGAGGATCACCGCGTAGCCCGCGACGACCAAGGCGACGAGGGCCACGGCGAGGGCCATCGCAGCGAGTCGTCGGGCCAAAGGGTCATTCATGGGCGCTCTCCTGGTGGGTCCGGAGGTCTTCGAGGCGGTGCTCCACGTAGGGCGCGCCACGCCGGAGCACACGGACCGGCGCCGGCGGGCCCTCGAAGGTGCCGGTCTGCGCGTGGACCCCCTGCGCCTCTCCGTCGTAGATCAGCTCTAGCCGCGGCGTCAC
Organism: Polyangiaceae bacterium; assembly: GCA_027009115.1. Classification (GTDB taxonomy): domain Bacteria; phylum Myxococcota_A; class Polyangia; order Polyangiales; family Houyiibacteriaceae; genus JALVDI01. The sequence goes on from JALVDI010000294.1 coordinate 1,864, forward strand.
TTCGTAGACCCCCTGGACACCGAAGGTTCCCCGCGGGCAGTAGGCTTGGGCATCGAGGGTGGCACGACGGGGCCGTCGCCCCAGGCGCACGAAGAAGTCCACGATGGGGACCACGGGCTGACGGCGCATGGAACACACCATAGAGCCCAGCGGCCCCTTCACCTCAAACGACCAGAGATCGTCCCGGAGGTACACGCGCCCCTGGCCGGTGACCCGCAGGCGGAAGATCGGCGGTCCCTGGCTCGTGGTGGGCACCAACCGGACCCGAACCGGGCCTTCGACCTCCTGTGGAGGGTTCGGCGGCCAGCTCAGCTCCGGGCCCACAACTCGATGAGGAGGCCGGCGCTCCCCTTCCTGGCGTGCGACCCAGCGCCTCCGTCCCCGAGCACGAAACCCGTAGTGCACCTCGACGATCGCCCCCTGCTCCAGCGCTCGGAGCGCAGCGCCCGTGCAGTACATGCGCACGTCCACCCACTCGTCGTACGCTTCGCCGGCGGACATCGCGGCCACGCGCGAGGCGTCCACACGACGCGGTGCAAGCGGGTGCGTGCAACGATGCCGGCGTCGCCCTTGCCGCGGTCGGACCCTCAGCTCCAGCAGGCGCCGATCGCGCGCGACCTGCTGCGCTCGAGTCGAGCGGAGCCGCAGCCTGCGGATGTACGGGCCGGCGCCCTCCACGGGCTCCAAGGAGAGCTCCAGGGGCGGAGACTGCTGCGCAAGGGCAGGCGAGGCGAGGAGAAGCAAAGCGACGGCGAGGAGACGGTTCATGCTGGCTCCTGATCGAGGAGGTCGGCGATGCCGGCGAGGACGGCCTCCCGGTGGTCCGCGGGGAAGATCAACCGCGGACGACGGATGCGCTTGCCGCGGAGCTCGCGCAACAGGAACGACGCATCGCCGAGCCGCTGGATGGGACGGTGGGAGATCACGACCCAGAGGCCTTCGGGGGTATTCCCCGGAGGTTCGGCGTAGGGGATATCCGTCGGTTCGTCGAGGAACACAGTGAGGTCGGCGCGCGTGCCCGCCGCAGCGACGATGGCGCTCGCGCGGGCGTGGATCTCGGCCCATTGCGCTTCGCGCTCGACCGCCAGCGGCACGGTCTTGGGGAGCCGCCGCGCCTGGAGCCGACCAGCGAGGCCTGCCAGGACCTCGTCGTTCGAGCACTCCCAGCTTGCAAAGCTCGACATCAGCGCCGGGTCGTCGAGACGCAGGTAGTCGGCGAGGCGCACTTTCTCTCCGAGCGCCGCGCAGCGGAGCGCCTCGGGCAACGGCCGCGGCGCCCTCCCCTCCCGGACCAGTTCGCCGACCCGAACGAAGAGGCCGCGGATGAGGGCCTCCGCCGCCCGGGTGGCTTTGTGGTGATAGACCTGCTGGTACATGAAGTGCCGCGCGAGGAAGAAGCTCTCGAAGGGCGGCAGACCCTTGCGGCCTTCCACGGCCAGTAC
>JALVDI010000295.1 GCA_027009115.1 Polyangiaceae bacterium
CGGCTGCGCTCGCGCCGGCGGGCGTCCTCGCGCAAGAAGACGGATCGGAGTCGTCGGGCGGTGGGCTCGACGTCGACACGATCCTCGAGACCCTCAACAAGGAGGTCGCGCCCTGGGGCATGAAGATCCTCGGCGCTCTCGTCGGGCTCTTCGCTGCCTGGATCATCGCGGGCGCCCTCGGACGCACGGTCCGGCGCGCCGGCGAGAAGCGAAACCTCGACGCCACCCTCGTTCGGTTCTTCGCCAGCCTGGTGCGCAACCTGGTTCTCGTCGCGGCAGTCGTCGCGATCCTTGGCGTGTTCGGTATCGAGACCTCGAGCTTCGCGGCCATCATCGGCGCCGCCGGGCTCGCGGTGGGCCTTGCCTTCCAGGGCACCCTCGGGAGCTTCGCCGCGGGCGTGATGCTCCTCGTCTTCCGCCCCTTCAAGATCGGCGATGTCGTCGAGGCGGCCGGTGTCGTTGGCTCCGTCGAGGAGATCGAGCTGTTCACGACCACGATCAAGACCGTGGACAACCAGAAGCTCATCGTCCCCAACTCGAAGATCGCCGGCGACACGATTCGCAACGCCGTCGCCTACGACAAACGCCGGGTCGACATCGACGTGGGATGCGACTACGGCGCGAACATCGACGATTGCCGCGCGGCGCTCGAAGAGAGCGTAGAGCTCATCGACAAAGCCCTGTCGGATCCGCCGGCGCAGATTTTCCTCAAAGGCCTGGGCGGATCGAGCGTCGATTGGCAGGTGCGCGTCTGGTGCAAGACCGAAGACTATTGGGACGTGTATCAGGCGACGATTCGCGCGATTCACATCAAGCTCGGCGAGAAGGGCATCGGCATCCCGTACCCCACCGTGGACGTGAACTTTTCGGACGACGTCGTCAAGGCGCTCGCCAAGGCCTGAGGAGGCACCATGAAAGAGATGATCATCGAGCAACTGCAGCAACGCGTCGGGTTGAGCAAGGAGCAGGCGGAGAGCGCGGCGAAGGTCGTGATGGATTTGCTCGAGGAGCACGGCGCAGGCATCGCCGAGAAGCTGGGCGGCCTCGCCGATCTCGGCGGTGTCGGCGACGCCCTGGGTGGTCTGATGGGCAAGAAGTAGTCGCTGGCGGAGGGCTTCGGCCTTCCGCGGCGCAGATCGCGTCGCGACGACGGCGCCGGGGAGGGTGGAAATGCGCAAGAGCTGGAGCTCGTTCATCGTGGCGTCGGCGATCCTCGTCGCGGTCCAGGCGCGCGCCGACAGCGGGCGCTTTCATTTGAACCTCGACGTCGGAGCGGGGGCGCCCATCGTCGGCGCTGCACGACCCAGAGCGGGAGACCACTCCGACGACAGCGCCGCCGGTGGCGTGGCGTGGATCGCCGCCGACTACCAGCTCGCCGCCCCGTTTGCTGTCGAGGCCATCGTCGGCTTTGGGGGCTTTGCGCGGCCGTTCCCGACGTCCATGCGCACGGGCGCGCGCTACTCGACCTTCGGTGTCGGCGCGCGCCTTCGGTTCCTGGACGACCCGAGCGGCTACGCGAGCGAACCGGGAGGCAACGCGCCCAGCCACCTCTGGGCCTCGCTTCACGTCGGCTTCCACCGTTTCGACGACGCCCAGTTCGGCCTCGACGCAGCCGTGGGCTACATGTTCTCCGTCGTCCGGCCGCTTCAGCTCGGGCTCTTCCTTCGCACCGCGCTCACCTTCGCTGGCGACAACGACGGCGTGGACATGATCCTGGTCGGCGGCCTCAGCGTGACCATCGAGGTGGTCGGTCCGCGCCAGGATTCCGACGCCGACGGAGACGGCCTCTCCGACGAGCGCGAAGCGACCCTCGGCACCGACCCGCAGAGCGCCGACACGGACCGCGACGGCATCGACGACGCGACGGAGGTCGACACGGGGACGGATCCGACGAGCCGGGACAGCGACAACGACGGTCTGCCCGACGGCCGAGAAGACGCGAACCGCAACGGTGTGCTCGACGAGAGCGAGACAGACCCGCGGCGCGCCGACACGGACGGGGGAGGCATGAGCGACGCGGACGAAGTCGGCGACGCCTCACAGGATCCTCGCTACCGCGGCGATGACGACCGTGACGGCGACGGGGTGCCGAACCCGCTCGACCAGTGCCCGGGTACGGAAGAGGGGACCGAGGTCGACGGAGCCGGGTGCCCGGCGCTCGCGGACCGCATGACCCTCGAAGGGGTCCGGTTCCGAACCAACCGCGCCGACATCTTGCCCGAGAGCGAGCCCGTCCTGGAGCGCGCCCTCGAAATGCTGCGGCGCAACCCGGAGGTCCGGGTGGAGATCGGCGGTCATACCGACAGCCGGGGCAGCGCCCGGCGCAACCGTCGCCTGAGCCTTCGCCGCGCCGAGGCGGTGCGAGACTGGCTGGTCGCCCACGGCCTCGATCGCGACCGCGTCGAGGTACGCGGCTACGGTTCCGAGCAGCCGGTCGCTGACAACGACACGGCGGAGGGACGCGCTCGCAACCGCCGCATCGAGTTTCGTCGGCTCGAGACGCCGTCCACCGAGGCTCCGTAGCACCCGCCCCGCGGTCGTGGGTTCGAACCCACGCGCTGCGTCGTCGATTCCCCGCAAAAAGCAGCGGCATGCACTGTGCAACCTTCGCCGGCGTGCGACGTACGGGCCACTCCTCTCACATCTACGACGCGCGGGCCATGGACCGGATCGTCGTCCGAGCTTGCACGCGGCTGAGGGCGCCCGCGGCGTATGTTGCTGTGCTCGAACGCAGCGTCGTTCTTCTCGCCGAGCATGGCCTGAGGCGTGAGTTTTTTCGCGTCGAGCCGTGGGAAATGCTGGCCCGAAGGGTCGCCGCGGCGTCGGGGCCGCTGGCGGTTTCGGACACGCGCCTGGACGGGACGCTCGCCCCCATGCGATCCGTGCGCGCCTTCATCGGGACACCCTTCGCCAGTGGGCAGGGGGCGCTCGTGGTGTGGGACGGCCGCGTCCGTGACATCGAGCCGGCGGCGTTGCTCTACATGCAGGAGCTCGGGGCGGAGCTCGACGCGCTGCGGGTCGGAAAAATCGCTTCGTGAGCTCGCCTTGGACAGCTCAGCGCAAGTCGTGGCGCCGGAGCATATGAAAGAGATGGCTCCGGTCCATCTTCGCCTCCCGCGCGGCCTTGGCGACGTTGCCGCCGGTGCGCTCCAGCCAGTAGCCGAGGTAGCGTTTCTCGAACTCGAAGAGCACCTTCCCGCGAGCGTCCTTGTAGGGCAGCGGGAGGAGGGGGCGCACGTTGATGCTCAGCTCGTCGCTTCCGTCTCCACTCGGAGGCGGTTCCTCGGAAGGGTCGAAGGAGGGTTCGCCCATGGCGAGGGTGGCCTCGACGAGGTTCCGCAGCTCGCGCACGTTGCCAGGCCAGTAGTGGGCCCGAAGGCGAGCGAGCAAGGGTTCGTCGAAGAGATCGTGGATGGGCCCCTGATAGCCCGAGTCGTGCAGAAAGCGCTCGATCAGCAGGTCGATGTCCTCCGGTCGTTCCCGGAGGGGGGGCACCCGCAGCGTCACGACCGCGATGCGGTAGTACAGGTCGAGGCGAAAGCGCCCGTCGTTGACCTCCGCCCGCAAGTCGCGGTTCGTCGCAGCGACGACGCGCACGTCGACGGCGATGTCCTTCTGACCCCCCACGCGGCGGAAGCGGCGCCGCTCCAGGGCTCCCAGCAGGTTGGGCTGAAGCTCCGGAGGGAGCTCTCCGATCTCGTCGAGGAAGAGGGTCCCGCCGCTCGCTCTCTCGAAAGCCCCCACGTGCTGCCGGTCGGCGCCGGTAAAGGCTCCCTTCTCGTGGCCGAAGAGCTCGCTGGCCACCAAGTTCGGTGCGATGGCGCCGCAGTCGACGGTGACGAAGGGGCCGCTGGCGCGTGGGCCGAGCTCGTGCAAGGCCCGGGCGATGAGCTCCTTGCCGGTGCCGGACTCACCGACGATCAGCACCGAGACTTCCGTGCGTGCGGCCTTCTCGATGCGGGACATGAGCCGCCGCATGCTCGCGCTGCGCCCCACCAACTCGCCGAGAGCCTCGAAGTCGTAGAGCTCGACGGCTTTGGGCGCGCCTTCGCCCACCCGCACCGTGCTCTTGCCGAGGCGCAGGGTGACGCCTGGGGGCACGAGTCCTTCCCCCACCCGGACCTGCCCGACGAAGGTTCCATTCGTCGATCCGTGGTCGCGGATCCGCACGCCTTCGGAGGTACGCTCGAGCTCGACGTGATAGCGGCTGACTGTCGGATCGCTCAACTGCAGGTCGTTGCCTTCCGCGGAACCAATCGTCAGCGTTTCGGCGTCCGCCTCGTGGCTCTTGCCCTTGTCGGGGCCCTCCAGGACATCGGCCCGCAGCGTCTCGATCGAGACGCTCGGTCGGTCGTCGTAGGGTAGGGTCTGCTTGTGCGACACGCCGTAACGCTACCACAGGCCCATGCGCCGCCTACCCCCCTGTGGGCGGGGCGATTCGAGCCCATCTCCAAACCCTTCGTCGCCGCTGTGCGGCCTGCGCACGCCCTCTGCCGCCATCCTCTCAGCCCAAGAATGCTCGGTATTTCCTCGCCTCGCGGATGCGCCACCGCTCCTGCCCAGTTTACGGATCGAGCGACGATCGCTGTTGAGATGTGCCGTAGCCCGTTGCCTTGCCCGTTTCTTGCTGTACATCGTGCCCCGATGGCTTGGCTCGCCGCGCGCCGATGACGGAACCGCACACCCGTCCTCTCATTCCGTTTCGGCTGAAGCTTACGATCGTCGGCGGGCTACTGGCGCTCGTCCCGTTGGCGATCGTGGGTTGGCTGCTCCTCGATGTGAACGCCGACGCCGTCCGCCGCGACTCCCGCGAGCTCCAGATGGCGGTGGCCGACGACGTCGCGCGGGCCATCGACGAGAGCTTCGTCAGCGCCCAGGACGGCCTCGACGCAGTCGGGCGGGTGCTGACCGACGCCTCCCTGCCCGCCGAAGTCACCGAGAAGCTGGCCCTCGATCTGGTGGCGGGTCACGAGGCCCTCGACCACGTCGCCGTCTACGGTCGCGATGGGGAGCTCATCGACGTCCTGATCGAGCAGGGAGCGCCCCGTCCGCCGCTTCCGGCCAGCCTCGACGTCGAGCTCATGCGGCGCGCGACCGAACAGAACGTGGCGACTGGGGACGTGCAACCGGACGCCCGAGCGCCTCGCGTCCTGGTGGTGGTGCCTCTGCGCGTCGGCGATCGAGTCAGCGGATTCGTGGCGAGCGCGCTCTCGCTCGCCGGGCTTCAAGAGCGCGTCGAGCGCCTCAACGAAGTTCGCTTCGACGGCCGCCCCGATTCGCTCTTCGTCGTCGACGACCAGCACCGGCTCGTGGCACACCCGAATGTGGAGCGCGCCCGCCGCCTCGAGTCGGTGCGAGGCGAGGGGATCCTCGCGGGGGTCCAACCAGGGGCCGTAACCGAGCGCTTTCAGCAGAGCGGCGAATACACCGACGAGAGTGGGCGCGAGATGGTGGGCACCATCGTCGGCGTCCGTGGGCGACCTTGGGCGGTGGTTGCGCAGGTTCCGCGAGAGGTCGTCTATGCGTCCTACTTCTGGATGCGGAAGATCGTGCTCGGAACGCTCCTGGTCGTTGTCGTTCTCGCGCTCTTGGTGGCTTTCTTCGTCGCCCGGCAGATCACGCGGCCGATCCAGACCCTCTCGGAGTTCGCGCGCGACTTGGCCGAGCGGCGCTTCGATCGGCGGGTCACGGTGAATACGCGGGACGAGCTCGGGGTCCTTGGCGAGGCGATGAGTGCGGCAGCGGCGGACCTCGAGCAGAGCGAACGGCGCCTCGCGCAAGAGGCGGCGATCCGCTCGGACCTGGGCCGCTACTTGCCGGCGGAGCTCGTCGAGAAAGTCGTACGCCGCGAGCAAGACATGGCCCTCGGAGGACAGCGGCGTGAGATCACCGTCCTCTTCGCGGACGTCGTCGCATTCACGCCGCTCACCGAGCGCCTCGCCGCCGAAGAGATCGTGGCGCTCCTCAACGAGCTGTTCACGATCCTCACCGAGATCGTCTTTCGGCACGAGGGGACGATCGACAAGTTCATCGGCGACTGCGTGATGGCCATGTGGGGCGCGCCCCGGGACCAGCCGGACCATGCCGAACGTGCCCTCGCCGCCGCCGAGGACATGATGCGTTGGCTGGAGGCCGGCAACGAGGGGTGGGAGGAGCGCTACGGCGTCCGCATCGAGCTCGCCATCGGCGTGCACAGCGGCGAGGCTATTGTCGGCAACGTGGGCAGCGAGACGCGCATGGAGTTCACCGCCATCGGTGACACGGTGAACGTCGCGGCCCGGCTCGAGAGCATCGCGCGCCCCTCGCAGATCCTCGTGACCGAGGCCACCCGCGACCGTGCGGGCGAGGGTTTCGAGTTCGTCGACCTCGGTCTTCGCGACCTTGTCGGGCGCGCCGAGCCGCTCCACCTCTTCGAGGTGCGTATATGAGCGGCCTGCCCGAGATAGGCGAGGCCGTGGCCGGCCGCTTCGTCGTGCGCGAGGGGCTCGGCATGGGGGGAATGGGCGCGGTCTATCGCGCGACCCAGACCCCTTTGGGGAGGGAGGTCGCCCTCAAGGTGATGCTCCCCCATGGAGCCCGGCAGAAGCTTGCGCGGGACCGTTTCCTTCGGGAAGCACGCGTCGGTGCGACCCTCCGTCATCCGAACGTCGTCGAGATCTTCGACTACGGCGAAGAAGACGGGCGCCTATGGCTGGCCATGGAGCTGCTCGACGGCCCCACGCTTCGCAGCCTCGTCGACGAGGATCTCCCGCCGCTCCCCGTCGAGCGCGCGCTGTGCATCGCCGAGCGCATCGCCGACGTGTTGTCGGTGGCGGCGCGCCTGCCGGCCGTGCACCGAGACCTCAAGCCCGAGAACGTCGTCCTCGACCGCGGCCTCGACGGAAAAGAGCGCGTGGTCGTCGTGGACTTCGGCCTGGCCTTCGTCGGCGCCCCGGAAGACCCGAAGACCGGTCGCTTGACCCGCGAAGGAGTGATGTCCGGCACGCCCGACTACATGTCGCCCGAGCAGGCACGAGGCCTGGCGATCGGACCGCCGGCGGACGTCTACGCTCTGGGTGTGATGCTCTACGAGATGCTCACCGCGCGGGTTCCTTTCGAAGGGGATCCGGCGGTCGTGCTCTCCCGGCACCTCTTCGTGCGACCCAAGTCGATACGCGAAGCCTACCCGGAGCTCGCGATCCCGGGCGCGATCGACGAGCTGGTGATGCGCATGCTCGAGAAGAAGCCCGAAGATCGCCCGAGCGCCGCCGAGGTACGGGACGCTCTGGCTTCGTACCGTCCGTCGCGCCCGCCGCGTATGAGCGGCAAGACGAGCGGCGGTGGGTCGCTGGGACGGGCGGCTCGTATGGTCTCGGCGCCCCCCACCCTCGAGAGCGCCGAGGCGCGTCTCGTCGACACCTCGGCGCGCATCGCCTGGCTTGGGGAGCCCTCGGACCAGGAACGGCTCGCGCTCGCCGCCCACGGGCTCGACATCGTCGCGATCGCCTCGACCGAGACGCTGGCGGAGCTCCCGGACGTGCGCGTCGTCTACGTACCGGAGGCCACGGGGCCGCGCGTGGCGGCCCTCGCCGATCGCGGCTATGCCGTCGTCGCCGACACGCCCCGGGGCGAGGTGGCTCACCTCGCCGAGATGTTGCGGGCGGGCGCTGCCGAGGTCGTGACCCGACCCGTCGACGCTGCGGCCCTCGCGCGCAAGGTTCTTCGTGTACTGAGAAAGGTCCGTTGACGCATGCGTAACGCTCTCCTCGTCATTGGGTTCCTCAGCGTCTTCGCCGTCGCCACCGCAGCCGCGCAGAGGGCGCCCGAAGTCGAGACGTTCCAGTACACCGTCCAGCGGGGCGACACCTGCGGTGGCATCGCGCAGCGCTTCTACGGGCAGTGGCGACGCTACGACGTCATCCAGCGCTTCAACCCCGAGCTGGGCGAAGGCGTCTCGAACCAGCGTGGGCGATGCGGGCCCTACCTCGTGCCCGGGCTCGTTCTCACGCTGCCGCGCACCCTGGATGGCGTGCCGCCCCCCGGCGAAGAACGGCCTTCCGAGCCTGACGCCCGGGTGACCGCGGTTCGGCGCCGGGTTCAGGCCCGCGAACCCAACCGGACCGACTGGCGCCGCGCCGAGCGCGGGCTTGGCCTCTTCCGCGGGTGGCGCGTCAACACCCTCGAAGAGTCGGCCGCGGAGGTCACCTTCCGCGACCGCTCGAAGGTGCACCTCCGAGAGAACACGCTGGTCATCATCTACGGCGGCCGCTCCCGCAGCGCCCGCCGCCGAACGGCACAGGCCACCCTCGAGCGGGGGGCGCTTCGCAGCCGCCTCGGCGAGTTGCGGCTCCAAGTCGACACGCCCTCGGCCACAGCGGGTCTGGCCGGCGGCGAAGCGCTCGTCGCCGTCGATCCGGAAGGCACCAGCCGCGTCTCGAACTTCGAGGGCGGGACCGCCGATGTGCGAGGTGCTGCGGGCGGGCGCGTCCGTGTGCGGCCGGGTTTCGGCTCGAAGGTGCGACGCGGGCGCCGGCCCAGCCGCCCCCGCCCTCTGCCGCCGGCGCCGCACTGGTCGCCCGAAGTTCGTACGGCGTTCGTGGGCATCGCCCGTGAGGGCGGCACGCTGACCGGGTCCTGGGAACCGGTGCCGGGGGCCCGACGCTACCGGGTGGAGATCGGCAGCGGCGAGCCTGGAGGGGCTGTGGTCGCCGCCACCGAGGTGCCGGCGGAGGTCACGCGCTTCGAGGTTCATCGGCTCCCAGCGGGGACCTACTGGGTGCGGGTGTCGACCGTCGACGGCGACTTCTTCGAGAGCCGCCCCTCCGAACCGCGGACCATGCGGCTGGTTCTCGCGGAGCTCCGTCAGCCAGGCGAGACGAGCGCGCCCCGGGGCGAGCCCGATCCGTCGGTGGCGCCGACGACGCCGAGGGTTCTGTCGGGCACTCGGCTGCAAGCCCCGGACGGTGCGCGGTGCGCGGTGGGCGACGACGCCGAGCCCGCCGCTGAGCTGCTCCTCGAAGGCGAGGGCCCGCGGGAGGTTCGCTGCGTCGCCGAGGACGGGACGGATCTGGGCACCTTCACCGTCGAGCTCGCGCGCCCGGAAGTGCGCGTGGGCGAGGCGGAGCGAGGAGCGCTCCGGCGCGGTGCGACCGAGACGCTCCGGCTACGGCTCGAGAGCGAGCTGCCTCTGCCTGCCGAGCTCACCGTGCGAGGGGAAGGGGTCACGGTTCGGAATGTGGAGCGGCGCGGCGACGAGCTCGTGTTGACCCTCGACGTGGCCGAGGATGCCCCCGACACCACGGTCCTCGACGTCGTCTCGGGGGACGCGCGGCTGGCGCAACTCTCGCTTCGGACCGAAGCGGTCGACGACGAAGGGAACGAGCCTTTGGCCGACGCAAGGGGGGCGCCCGAAGAGGGCCCCGTGGAACACCCGCCGACCTACGCGCAGGAGGCGCTGTCCGCGGTGCCGCACCCGACGCTGCTGGCGTTGCAGGACGATCGTCGCCGTGGACACTCGCTCCTCGTGGGTGTGGGGAGCTTCGGCGACGGTCTCTCCGGGGACGGGCATTGGCGTCTTGCGGTCGGCGGGGAGATCGCCCTTGGCGCCTACGCGCGCGTCGGAGCGGGGACGCAGATCGACTTCGCCGCGGACGGGGCGCCGGCGCACCGCGGCAACCGAGACGTGCGCGTGTGGGGCGCATACCACGTGCTGCGCTCGCAGCGGTGGGGGCTGACGATGGACCTGACCGCCTGGCTACCGGTGGGCAAGGGCGCCGATGGCGGGCTCGCCGACTTCCGGCTCGCGCCCTCGCTGTCGACCTCCCTACGCCTCGGGGATCGTCTCACCTTGCGTACGCGGCAAGGGGCGATCCTCGACCTGGCGCCGGACGGACCGCGCACGTGGGCCTCGGCTTATGGCGTGGACGTACGCTTGCTCGGAGCTTTCGCCGTCGGCCTGGAGGCGGACGTGGCCATTGGTCGCGATCTGGGGAACGACGCGATCCTCGCCTACGGCGGCGTCGGCCTGGGGCTGAGCCTTCGGGGCGGACCCGTGCAGGCTTCGCTCGGCGTCCGCTACGGTCTGGGCGACGACTGGAAGGACGACGTCGGCGCGCTCTCCCTCGCGGCCAGCTTGCGGGTGTCCATGCGATGACGGAACTGCTGGCCAACCGCTACCGCCTCGGGGCCCCCATCGCGAGCGTTGGGACGGGGACGTTCTACGAGGCGACGGATGTGCGGCTGCATCGCCCCGTGAGCGTGAAGCTCCTCGACACCAAGGGCGACGACCAGGACATCGACCGCCTCGTCCGCGAAGCCCGGGTGCTCGGCGGCAGCGCCGAGCCAGGGCTGGTCCAGGTCTACGACGTGGACGTCCGTCCGCCGACCCCGTACCTGGTGACCGAGCCCCTGGTCGGGCAGACCTTGGTCGATGCCCTCGCGACGGAAGGTCGCCCGAAGTTCGCGGCCGCCCATCGCTGGATCCTCTCCCTGGGGACCGCGGTCGCAGCCGCCCATCAGCTCGGCTTCGTCCACGCCGCGATCCGGCCTGAGGCCATCTTCCTGCTCGACGGAGAGGACGACCGACAGGCCAAGCTCCTCGGCTTTGGTTCCGCGCGAACCGCGGGCTCGAAGATCAGCGACAGCCACGGCGCGATCGAGCGAGTTCTGCCCTACATGGCTCCAGAGCTGCTCGATGGCGGCCGCGCCGATCCGCGAGCGGACGTCTACGCCCTGGGAGCCGTCGCCTACGAGCTGCTGACCGGTCGCCCACCCCGGCGCCCCGACCAGGTGGCGGCGCGGACCGCCGTGCCTCCTCCGTCGAGCCTTCGTTCGGACCTCCCGCCGGGTATCGACGTGCTCCTTGCCAAGGCGCTGGCCGACAATCCCGAGCGACGCATCCAGACCATGGGGCACTTCGTCTCGGGATGGCGCCAGATCAGCGAGCGCTCCCTCGTCAGCGAGCTTCCGTCGCCGCTGCCCATCGGCACTCGGATTGGGCGCTCCTACGAAATCCGCGGCCGCCTCGGTCGTGGGAGCTTTGGAACCGTGCTGCTCGCGCACGACGAGCTCCTCGACCGGCACGTGGCGATCAAGCTGCTCCATCAGCTCGACCCCAGGGTCCGCGACCGGTTTCTCGCCGAAGCGAGGGCCATGGCGGCGATCGATCACCCCAACGTCGTACGCGTCTACGCGCTCGGAGAGCACAATTCGATCCCTTACCTCGTGATGGAGCACATCGCCGGACCGACCGTCGAGGAGCTCCTTTTGGAGCAAGGCCGCCTTCCGCTCGCGGACGCCGTCTCGATCCTTCAGCAGACCGCCCGCGGCCTGCACGCCGTGCACTCCGCCGGGCTCACCCATGCGGACGTCAAGCCCGGCAACGTTTTGATCGGCCCGGCGTTCCGCGTCTGCGTCAGCGACTTCGGGCTCGCCAGGGCCCACGGGGAGCTGCGTGCCAAGAAGGGCCTGACGGGGACGCCCGCCTACATGGCGCCCGAGATCATCGAAGGCCGCGTCGAGCGGGGCTTGGAGCACCGCGTCGACGTCTACGCCCTCGGCGTGATGGCCTTCGAGCTGCTGACCGGGCGGCTGCCCTTTCTGGAGACCTCCTCACAGGCGCTGATGCACGCACACCGCTTGCGCGAACCGCCGGCGCCCAGCGAGGTGTTTCCTTCGATGCCGGAAGTCTTCGACCGCGTCGTGCTCAACGCGCTGGCCAAGGA
>JALVDI010000296.1 GCA_027009115.1 Polyangiaceae bacterium
TGCCTTCGTTTGGCCACGTCCACGCCGACCGGGAAATCCGGCGACTGCTGGTGGAAGTACCTACACGGTGCCCCCTACCTGCGGACGATGTCTTCTGGGCGATCGGCGCGCTGCAAGTAGACGAGCGAGACAAAGAGCCTCTCGCCGTCCTGCGGCCCGCGGATGAGACCACCGACAAACACCTACGCCACTACGGCGTGCATGGACACGCATCGCCGCATTGGCGTTCGGTCACGCCCCTGGTCTTGCCTAGCCACTTCGGAGCTCGGGACGGCTCGGCCACCACTCGCCGCCGCCGCGAGCGCTACCTCGCCAAGGCCCTCCGCGCCGCGTTGCGCCACGCCGGGTGGACCGGCCTTGGAGTTCCCCAAGTGCAGTTTCAACGCGAACCGTTCGCAACGCACGAAGAACGCGCCGAGAGCTTTGCCCGGGGAACGCGCTTCGATCCCGATCGCCTCTTGCATGTTCGGCTCACGCTGGACACCGCGGTTCACGGACCCCTGGTCCTGGGCGATGGTCGCTTCGTTGGACTCGGTCTCATGGCACCTGAAGAGTCGTACGCCGGTGCCTGGCGGGTTCGCTGCGCGCCATGGCCGGATCAGGCCGACCCGAGGCAGCTCGCACGCGCGGTGCGCCGGGCCGTGATGGCGCGCTTCCAGGCCCAACAACCGGGCGAGTCGCTCCCGACCTGGGTCAGCGGTCACGAGCCGGACGGTCGCCCTGCGGACCGCGCACGCAGCGGGCACCTCTACTTCGTGGCCGACAAAACAGACCGGGCGCTGGTCATCCTCGCACCGCATTGCGTCGAAGGACGGAGCCCTACCGAGCACGAGACCCGGCACCTCGCCACCTTGGAGAGCGCGCTGGCTGGCTTCAGGTCCTTACGCTTCGCGGGCGGCCGCTCCCTCACCGTCACCATCGAAGCCGACCCCTCGCTCCCATGGCTCCGAGGGAAAGCTCGACGATGGCGTTCCGCGTCAGCGTACTTGGTTACCCGCCACCGAAAGCTGGGGAGCGCAGCGGATGCGCTCATCGCGGACGTGCTCCAGGAATGCGCCCGTCATGGGTTGCCTAGGCCACGCGTAGGAGTCGAGCGCTACGATTCCCGCGCCGGCGAAGGTCTCTCGGGCTGGCTCAGCCTCACCTTCGCCAGCGCGCAGCGAGGACCGCTCCTCCTCGGCCACTCCCGTCACCTCGGAGGAGGCCTCTTCGTGCCCGACAGCGGCTGAGCGTGGATCCGTCGTGGGCGGGCGAGGCCTGGGCGCGGCTTCCGCCCACGACGCAATCCGGCCGCGCCCGAGGGGGAACGATGGACGAGCTGCCGGTACTGCCTGCAAGGCGTCTCAACGATTTCGTGTATTGTCCTCGGCGCTTCGCCCTCGAGTGGCTCCATGCGCTCTGGGCCGACAACGCCGAGACCATCGACGGCCGCCGGGTGCATCGCCGCGTCGACCGGCCGAGCGAGACCGAAGCCCGGGAGGGTTTCGAAGGGCGCGTGCGCTCCCTTTGGCTCTCGAGCGAGCGCCTTCGCCTCACGGCGCGCCTCGATTTGCTCGAGGGCGACGGGCGCTCGGTCGTGCCGATCGACTTCAAGCGTGGCCGCCCGACGAGCGAAGGTGAAGCCTGGCCCGCCGACCAGGTGCAGCTCTGCGCCCAGGCGCTCCTGCTGCGCGAACACGGTCACCGCTGCGAGGAGGCCGCCGTCTGGTACGCCAAGGTTCGTCGCCGCATCCCCGTACCCATGACCGAGGAGCTGATCGCACGTACCCTGACCGCCCGCGACGAAGCCCTCGCGCTCGCCAGGCGCGCGGACGCGCTCCCGGAACCCCTCCGTGACAGTCCCAAGTGCCCTCGCTGTTCCCTCGTCGGCATCTGCCTCCCCGATGAGACCTGGTGGCTGCGGGAGCAGCGCGAACGCGCTGCCGCGGACGGCGAGCTTCGTCCTCTCGCTCCCAGCCGCGACGACGGTCGGCCACTGCACGTCGACACCCTCGGCGCCAAGCTCCGCAAGAGCGGCGAAGAGCTGCTCGTCGAAGGGCGCGACGGCGAACGCCTCGCCCGAGTCCCCCTTGGTGAGACCACCTCCGTCGCCCTTTACGGACGGGTGCATGCAACGCTTCCTCTCCTACGGGAGCTCGCCTCCCGCAACGTACCGGTGACCCTCCACTCCTTCGCGGGATTTCTGCAGGCGACAGTCCTCCCGGCCGCTGGTCACAACGTCTTCGCGCGCATTGCGCAGCATCGCGCCGCCCTCGACCCCGCGCGCTCCCTCGCGCTGGCGCGCGGCATCGTCGAAGGAAAGATCAAGAACCAGCGTGTGATGCTCCGCCGCAACGGCGTCACGTCCGAAGCTCCAGTGCTCAACGAGCTCAAGATCCTCGCGCGACGAGCGACGGGTGCGACCCACTACGAGGAGCTCCTCGGCATCGAAGGCGCCGCCGCCGCCGCGTACTTCGCCCACTTCGCCGCCATGCTTCGCCCGCCTTCGGCCACCTCCGCCGACGAGCCCTCGTCGCCGCCTGAGTCGTCAACCGAAGCCGCCACGGGGAGCCCTTCGCCGCCTCAACGCACCGACCCGACCCATCCAGCCAGGCAAACCGACCAAGCTCGCGGTGGGGCATCCGAGGAAAGGAGCAAAGCCCTCCCCCTCGCGGCCTTCGACTTCCGAGGTCGCAACCGCCGCCCGCCGCGCGACCCCGTCAACGCGCTCCTGAGCTTCGCCTACGCCTGCCTGCTCCGGGAGTGTCTCAGCGCCCTGCACCGCGTCGGCCTCGATCCCGGCGTCGGATTCCTTCATCGACCAAGGCACGGCCGTCCCGCTCTCGCCCTCGACCTGATGGAAGAATTCCGACCGGTCGTGGCTGACTCAGCGGTGCTCCGGGCCATCAACACCGGAGGCGTGCAATCCCGCGATTTCCGCATTCACCCCACGGGTACAGAACTGACCCGAGAAGGACGCAAACGTTTCCTGCGCTTCTACGAACAGCGTCTGGCCCAGCGCATCCGCCACCCACGCTTCGCCTACCCCATGAGCTGGCGCCGCGTCCTCGAAGTCCAGGCGCGGCTCCTGGCCAAGACCCTCCAGGGCGAGCTCCAAACGTACCCCGCATTCGTCGTCCGATGAGCTCCCCACCCGCTCCCACAACCCTGGACGCGCCATGACCGATCCCGCGCCCAAGCTCTATCTCGTCTGTTACGATATCGCAGATGACCGCCGTCGCTCCCGCATTTTCAAGTTACTTCGAGGTTACGGCGAGCACATTCAATTCAGT
>JALVDI010000297.1 GCA_027009115.1 Polyangiaceae bacterium
GACCGCGACCTGCCGCGATCTGAGACGGATGTCCGGCCGCGAGCTGTCGCGAGCCGATGAAGTTGAATTTGACTTTCAGCAGTCCGAACCCACACTAGGAGCCAAGGTCATGCTGGTTTGCCACTGCAAGCGGGTCTCGAGCCGGATCATCCGAGAGTGCGTCCAGGCGGGCGCTCGAGACGCGGCGTCGGTGAGCCGCGCGTGCGGAGCCGGAACCGGTTGCGGGGGTTGCCGGCCGCTGGTGCACGAGCTCGTCGAACGCGAGCTGAGCTCCGCGGGCCACCTCGACGGCATCCCGAGGGCGCCGGAAGGCGCCGACCTGAGCTGAACCCCACGCAGGTGGCCGGCTCGCCAGCGGTGCGCGGGTCGCCCGGATACGGTCGAGCTGAACCGCGCAGGTGGCCGCCCCTCGAGCCCGAGGGCTGGCGCCCGACCCCGGATGTGCTCTAGGTACCCTCCCGCCTTTTTCGGGCGCGTGAGGACTCCATGGCCGACGGCTCCAGCTCCGACTCCACGTTCCGCGACGCGCCCAGCGCCGCCTACCAGAAGACCGGCGCCGAGCGCGCCGAACCCATCCGCGAGATCCGCGTCCGAGGCGCCCGCGAGCACAACCTCAAGGCGGTGGACATCGATATCCCGCGGGACCGCCTCGTGGTCATCACGGGTCTGAGCGGCTCGGGGAAGTCCTCCCTTGCCTTCGACACGATCTTCGCTGAGGGGCAGCGCAAGTACATGGAGTCGCTGTCGTCCTACGCGCGGCAGTTCCTGGACCAGCAAAAGAAGCCCGACGTCGAGAGCATCGAGGGGCTGCCGCCGACGATCGCCATCGAGCAGCGCGCCTCGGGGCACAACCCCCGCTCGACGGTCGCCACCTCGACGGAGATCTACGACTACCTGCGCCTGCTCTTCGCGCGGGCCGGTCAGCCGGTGTGCTGGGCACCGACGAAGACCAGGCGGGACGGCACGGTCGTGGCGCGCTGCGAGGAGCCCATCGCCGCCGCGCACCCGTCGCAAATCACGGACGCCGTCGCCCAGCTCCCGGAAGGCACCCGCCTCATGGTCCTCGCGCCGGTCGTCCGCGGCAAGAAGGGCTTCCACCGCGAAGTGCTCGAAGCCCTCGCCAAGGACGGCTACGTCCGCGCGCGGGTCGACGGATCGCTCGTCGATCTGGCGGAGGCGCTGGCCACCGAAGGCGACAACCCGCTGTCCCTCGGGCGCTACGAGAAGCACGACATCGAGGCCGTCGTCGATCGCCTCGTGATCCGGGAGCGCGCTCGGGAGCGGCTCGCCGACTCCGTGGAGACAGCCCTCAAGACCGCCGATGGGGTCGTGGTGATCAGCGTGCAGGACGGCGATCGATGGTCCGACACGGTGTACTCCGAGCATTACGCCTGCGCCCTTCACCCGAGCCATGCGCTCAGCGAGCTGGAGCCGCGCCTCTTCAGCTTCAACGCCCCGCAGGGCGCCTGCCCGACCTGCCACGGCCTCGGCGTGCTCCTCGAATTCGATCCGGAGCTGGTCCTCCCCGATCGCGACGCGGCCCTCGGCAAGGAGGCGATCGCGCCCTGGAAGAAAGCTGGCCCGGCGGGGATGTTCTCCGGGCGGCTCAAGCGTCGCTTCCTGCGCCGTTTCGGACTGAAAGGGTCCACGAAGGTCGGGGATCTCAGCGACGAGATGCTGCAGATCCTCCTTTACGGCACCACGGACGATCAAGAGGAGGCCTACGGGACGCACTGGGACGGGGTCATCCCTCACCTTCAGTCGTGGTTCGAGCGAACCGAGTCGAAGTGGGCGAAGGACTTCCTGCAAGAGTTCATGGCCGAGCAGGAATGCCCGGACTGCCTGGGCAACCGCCTCGGCGACGCCGCGCTGAGCGTGTACCTCCGCTCCTCCTCACCGCTGCCGGCGCCGGTCGTCGAAGCGCGCCGTCGCAAGGGACTGAGCGCCGACCCGCAACGGGTCAACATCAGCGATTTCACGCGCCTGGACATCGCAACGGCGGTGGAGCTGGTCGAGGGCCTCGACCTCTCCAAGGAGGGGAAGACCATCGCCCAACCCATCCTCCGCGAAGTTCGCGCCCGGCTCGGCTTCCTCCAATCCGTCGGCCTTGGGTATCTATCGCTCGACCGGCGGACCTCCACCCTCTCCGGGGGCGAGGCGCAGCGCATCCGCCTGGCCACGCAGGTCGGCTCGGGCATCGTCGGGACCGCCTACGTGCTCGACGAGCCCACGATCGGCTTGCACCCGCGAGACAACGCGCGGCTGATCCGCACCCTCCGGCATCTCGCGGATATCGGCAACTCGGTCCTCGTCGTCGAGCACGACGAAGAGATGATCCGCGCCGCGGACCACATCGTCGACATCGGCCCGGGGCCCGGCGTGCACGGCGGCCGCGTCGTCGCTCAAGGCACGATCCCCCAGATCGCTCAGGTCCCCGAATCGCTGACGGGTCAGTACCTCAGCGGCGCGCGCGAGGTCCCGACCCCGCGCCCGGAGGAACGACGGCGACTCGACCCGAAGAAGGCGATCATCATCGAAGGAGCGCGCCAGCACAACCTCGCGAACATCGACGTCGCCTTCCCGCTCGGGGGCCTCGTGGTCGTCACCGGCGTCAGCGGTTCGGGCAAGAGCACGCTCGTCAACGACATCTTGCTGCGCGGCGTCAAGCGGCACCTCCACGGCTCGCGCGCAAAGCCGGGTTTGCACGACCGCATCCGCGGCATGAAGCACATCGACCGCATCATCGAGGTCGACCAGTCCCCGATCGGACGCACACCGCGGTCGAACCCCGCGACCTACACGAAGATGTTCGATGAGATCCGCCGCATCTTCGCCGGAACACCGGACGCCCGGGCGCGGGGCTATCCGCCGGGGCGCTTCAGCTTCAACGTGAAGGGCGGCCGCTGCGAGGCCTGCCAGGGCCAGGGCGTCAAGAAGATCGAGATGCACTTCCTCGCCGACGTCTTCGTCGAGTGCGAGGTCTGTCAGGGCACCCGCTACAACCGCGAGACCCAGCAGATCCGTTACCGCGGCAAGAACGTCGCGGAAGTCCTCGAGATGACCTGCGAGGACGCCTGCGAGTTCTTCGCCGCACACCCGAAGATCGTGCGTTTCGCGGGCTGCCTGGTGGACGTCGGCCTGGGCTATCTGACACTGGGGCAGCCTTCGACGACCTTGAGCGGCGGGGAGGCCCAACGCGTCAAGCTCGCCAGCGAGCTTGGAAAGGGCCGCTCGCTCCGCGCGCAGCAGGAGCACACC
>JALVDI010000298.1 GCA_027009115.1 Polyangiaceae bacterium
GGTAGGCGCGGATGGTCTTCTCGACGCGCTCGTTGAGGTCGTCCTCCCAGACCGCCATGCCGCCGTTCACAATCACGTTGGTGGCCGTGCCCGGTTCGGTCACGAGCGGCTCGGTCACGACGTTCGTCTCCGCAGGGCCCAGGCCAACCCGCGAGAGGTACACGTCTCCGTCGTCACCGGTGCGCCGGTAGGCGATGGTGAAGCCCTCGTCGCTCACCTCGACGGAGACGGGCCGCGCCGTCGCAATGAAGTCCATCGGGAGGTCGAGCTCGACGACGTCGCAGCGCGTGGCCTCGGCGTCGCTCGCGTCCGTGGCCATCCCCGTGTCGGGCAGCGCCCCGTCCCGCATCGGGAGCGTGCGATCCGTCGATGCGTCCATCGGCGGAGGGGGCGGAGGCGTGGTGTCGTCGCCACAGGCAACGAGACCTACGGCGAGGGCGAGGGCGAGGCGGACCGTCTTCATGGAGATATCATACGTGAGCGGACGCGGAGGGGTCCACGTCGTCCGAGCCTCGTGCAACCGATGTGCCCAGCCCCACCTGCCCGGCGCGAGGCATTTTCGGAGCATGAGCCAGCGCAATCTTGCGCTGGCGTGAAATCTTTTCGTCTCTGGCGACTCTGGCGACCCGAGGGGCCGGCGCACTATAGTCCGGCCGATGGGCCTCGACGCGGCGCTCAAGGCGATGGATCCCGCCCTCGACAGCGGCGGCGTGGTGCGCGACCGGGCCTTCCGCGAAGCACACGCCATCGACGAGTCGGAAGCGAGCCCGGTGGTCCCCGAGGCCGTGGTGCGGCCCCGCAGCCCGACTCAGGTCGCGGCGGTCCTCGCGGCCTGCCATCGGCACGGGGTGCCCGTCACACCACGCTCCGGCGGCACCGGCCGCGTGGGCGGTGCCGTGCCCGTGCCGGGGGGCATCGTGCTGTCGATGGAGGGGATGGCCGAGCTCAAGGGAATCGAACCGGACGACCTTCGCGTCGTGGCGGGGCCCGGGAGGATCCTCGGCGAGCTGCACCGCGCCGTCGAGGCCGAGGGCCTCTTCTACCCACCGGACCCCAACTCCTGGGAGAGCTGCCGGCTCGGCGGAAACATCGCGGCCAATGCCGGCGGGCCGCGGGCGTTCAAGTACGGGGTCACCCGCAACTGGGTGCTGGGCCTGCAGATCGTGACCGCCGACGGCACGATCCTGCACGTCGGCAAGCCCACGGCGAAGGGCGTCACGGGCTACGACCTCGCCTCGCTCGTCGTCGGAAGCGAGGGCACCCTGGCGGTCGTCACCGAGGCGACCCTCCGGCTCATCCCGCGGCCGGAGGCGGTCGCGACGCTGCTGGCCTTCCTGCCGGACGAACGCACCCTCGGCGACGCGATCGGCGCCGTGCTGCGCGCGCGCATCGTGCCGCGCTGCCTCGAGTTCCTCGACGCCCTCGCCCTCGACATTCTGCGGCCGCAGGCGGGGCTCGACGTGCCCGGCGACGCGAAGGCGATGCTCCTCGTCGAGGTCGACGGGGCCGACCGCGACATCGAGCAGCTCGCCGAGACGACGGGCAGCCTCCTGCTGGACGCCGGCGCCCTCGACGTGCTGGTCGCCCAAAACGAAGCCGAGCGCGAGCGCCTCTGGGGCGCCCGGCGCCAGATGAGCCGCTCGATGCGAAAGCGCGCGCGCCACAAGCTCTCCGAGGACGTGGTCGTGCCGCGCTCACGGATCGGCGCTTTGCTCGCTACCTGCCGGCGGCTGCAAGAGACCCACGGCGTGCGCATGCCCACCTACGGACACGCTGGCGACGGCAACCTCCACGTCAACTTCCTCTGGGACGACCCCGCCGACCGCCCGCGGGTACAGGCGGCCATCCGCGGCCTCTTCGAGGCGGTGGTCGAGCTGGGCGGCACCCTCAGCGGCGAGCACGGGATCGGCATCCTCAAGGCGCCCTACTTGCCCCTCGAACAGAGCCCGGCGCTGATCGCGCTGCAGGAGCGCATCAAGGAGGTCTTCGATCCGCGCGGCGTGCTCAACCCCGGCAAGATCTTCCCCGCCGGCGCCCGGCGTTTCCACGGCGCCTGCTGACCGCGAGCAGCGGGGTATCCGCGCGACCAAGGACCGAGCGACCAAGCCGCCTGGCAGCCCGAGACCTCTCCGCGCGCCTCATGGCCGAGAGCACGCCCTTGCGTGGTGCATCGTGCAGGGGCACCTCGCGAGCGCGATCCATCACGGTCCGTAGTGGGCCGGTCTGTTGGAGCCGCATCGCGCTGTTAGAGCAGCATCGCCATGGGTGCTTCGAGCAGCCGCCGCAGCTCCTGGAGCCAGCGCGCGCCCACGGCTCCGTCAACGACCCGATGATCGCAGCTCAGGGTCACCTTCATGCGCTTGCCCGCCGCGACTTCCCCATCGCGGACCACGACTGCGTCCCGGATGCTCCCGACGGCCAAGAGCGCACCCTCCGGTGGGTTGATCACCGCGGCGAACTCCTCGATGCCGTACATGCCAAGGTTCGAGAGGCTGAAGGTCCCGCCGCTCATCTCCTCGGGCTTCAGCTTCTTGTCGCGGGCCCTGGCGGCGAGCTCGCGAACCTCGCGCGAGATGGCCAACACGCCCTTGCGGTCGGCGTCGCGCACCACGGGCGTCACGAGGCCGTCGGGAACCGAGACGGCCACCGAGATGTCGACGACCTGGTGGTAGTGGATCGCGTCGCCCATCCACGAAGCGTTGCACTCGGGCACCTTTCGCAGCGCGAGGGCGCAAGCCTTGAGCACCAGGTCGTTGAACGAGACCTTCTCGCCCTCGAGAGCGCCGTTCATTTGCCGCCGGGCGGCGATCATCGGCCCGGCGTCGATGTCGATGGTCAGGTAGAAGTGCGGAACGGTCTGCTTGGACTCGGTCAGCCGCCGGGCGATGGTCTTGCGCATCGGGCTGGCCTTGACCACCCGCGGCGCCGGCCGCCCGTGCGCCACCGAGGGCGCCGAAGCGCCGGCCGCCAAGAAGGCCTCCAGGTCGCGCTTGACGATACGGCCACGCGGACCGCTGCCGGCGAGCTGCGACAGGTCGACCCCGTGCTCGCGCGCCAGGCGCCGGACCAGAGGCGAGGCGAGCACACGACCGTCGGGCCGCGGCGCGGAGGCCACCGCGCCAGACGAAACCGCACCGGACGAAGCCACACCGGACGAAGCCGCGGGCGTCGCAGAGACGGACGGCGTCGCCTTGGGCTCCGGTGGGGCGCTCTTCGACGCCCCGGCCGCCACCTCCGCCAAGAGCGCCGAGATGT
>JALVDI010000299.1 GCA_027009115.1 Polyangiaceae bacterium
GCCGGAGTGTCTGACGGGCGCCGAACCGAGCTGCCCGGCGCCGGAGTGCGTCGAGGCTTCCGATTGCGCAGCGATGGACGCCTGCGCGAGCGCCCGCTGTGAAGGTTCGGTCTGCGTCTACCTGCCCGCGGGGCGTTGCGGGGCCGGGGAATACTGCGACCCGGCGGTGGGCTGCCGGCCGCTCCCGGCGGAGACGGACGCGGGCTCGGGTGATGCGGGCCCGGGCGACGCGGCCGTGATGCTCCCGGCGCCCGCTCCGCACTGGCCCCCGAACGGACACCCGACCGGGAGCGTGCACGCCGACCCGTCCTTCAACGTGCGGCGACCGACCTTCCGCTGGCGCGCCGTGTCCGGCGCAGGCGCCTACCGCATCCAGGTCACCGACGACTGCCCCGCGGGCGACTTCGCCAGTTGCACCTTCGCGTCACTGACGTGGGATGTCTTCGTTCTTCCACCCCTGCTCGAGTTCCAGCCACCGGAGCCCCTCGCGGTCTCGGAGACTCCCCCCGTCGGGACTCGCTACTTCTGGCGGGTGCGGGCCTGCACCGCTGATACCGCCGACGGCGGCTGCGGGCCATGGTCCGCGGTCCGTTACGTGGATGTCGGCCGTCTGAGCTTCGACGTCGACGGCGACGGCTACGACGATGTCGTGGCGGGGGGCCGCGAAGGGGCCGCTCTGTTTCGTGGGGGCTCTGCCGGCGTGTCGACGACGAGCTCCCGTCTGACCAACCCCCTGTCGGACGCGACGGCCTCCTTTGGAAGCCCCATCGCCTTTGGGGACGTCGACGCCGACGGCTTCCGGGACGTGCTCGTCGGGGCCGAGTCCGACCGGGGCTTCGGCTCGATCGTGCTCTACCGTGGAGGCCTCTCTGGTTTGGGTGCGCCGCAGGTCTTCGAGAACCCTCCCACGTCTGGGATCAACGGGTTCTTCGGTCGACGCACGGACCTGGCCGACGTGGATGGGGACGGCTACGCGGACCTCTTGGCGAGCAGTGTCAGTCAGACGTGGTGGTACCGCGGGGGGGCCTCGGTGGCGGACGATCCGATGCCGGTCGGTGGGGAGGTGGCCCGAGTGCTGGGCGACGTGGATGGGGACGGTTACGCCGACGCCCACGTTTTCAGCAGTTCCGCGTCCGTGATTGCCTACGGGTCGCCGACGGGACCCATGGTGCGTTCCACCGAAGGACCGTCGATCAGCTACTCGTACGGGGACCTCGATGGCGATGGCTGGCTCGAGTTCGGCTTCTGGTTGAGCCCGACCCGCAGTCGCCTCGTGACCTCTGCGGGCGGTTCGTTGGCCTCCGCCGGGGAGATGGATGCCGCCATGGGCGTCATCGACTACCAGGTGGGCGCGGTCGTCGATGCGGACGGCGACGGGGACGGCGATGTGTGGGCGGGCTGGGGCGGCATGGATGACCGCTTTCAAGGGGCCGTGTGGTTCGTCCCCTTCGACGGTCGGACCCCCGGTCCGGCCGCTGAGTTGGTCCCGTGTCATGGGCCGTGCCGTATTTCGTGGGCGCTCACCTCGGGCGCCGATTTCAACGGCGACGGATTGGGCGATGCGGCGGTCGGGTTCCCAGTCGCCGGTGGCGTCGCGATCTTTCTCGGCGGCTCTCCCCCGTCCCCGGCTGGGGTGCTCAGCTTCGGCATCGAGGATGTCGGCCGGGGGCTTTGAGCGCTCGCCTCAGAAGCTCAGCGCCAGGCCCGCGACGGTGGTGGGCGTCCCCAGGCGTACCACGAGGCCGGCGTGCTCCGAGAACATCCAGCGCCCGCCGATCTGGGCGAGGAACCAGCCGCCGGCGTCGTCCACGAGGCTCCCGCCTCCGACCCACGCGGGCGGGAAGTAGATGTTGAGGCCGACCTCAGCGAAGGCCGAGAGCCTCTCGGTGAAGTAGAACTCCCAGTGGAATGCCACGGGCACGCCGAAGCCGAGGCCTCGGTTCTTCATGCCCGCGTCCACGTAGCGCCCCCAGTAGAGGTCGGCGCCCACCGAGAGAAAGATGGCGTTGTCGAGCGTGGGCAGGAAGCCGTTGGCGACGAGCGGTATGTTCACCCGGAAGCCCACGGCCAGGGCCGGTCCGAAGTAGAGCGCGCCGCCGTGGACGTCGAGGACGAGCGGGCGCGGTCCCGTGTGCGGCCGGTCGATGCGGACGGTCCCGCCGGCGCCTCGGCCTTGGTGCACGCTCGAATCTTGGCCGGCGCCCGGGTCTTGATCCGAACTCGGGTCTTGATCTGAACTCGGGTCTTGATCCGAACTCGGGTCTTGGGCCACGGCGAGCGCGGGCACCGTCGCGAGCAGGGCCACCATCAGCGTCGTTCGGGTCGTCGCGCGCATCGTCATCGCCCGCGCATCTTAGCAGCCCGTCCCGATGCTTCTCCGTGCGCTTCACGCCCGGGAGCACGGCGCGGTGCATCGCGCCTCAAGATTCGTCAGGATTTCCTCGGCGGGCACCCTCGTGACCGCGATCCATCCCTGTCCGTACTGGGGCGGACGGTCCGGGCGTCTTCGCTCGACGGGTGACGCTCGGCACGCCGCCGCCTCAGAGCCCCAGGGCCGCGGCGAGGACGCGCATCCCGTGGTTGGCTCGCGCGGCCGCGGGGTTGGCGGCGGGCGCCGTGGCCACCTCGGTCGTTGCTTCCCGGCCGAGGGCGCCTCGTTGGAGGCGGGCGGCGAGCTGTCGCTCGGCTTGCCGCTGGCGTGGGACCAGGGGCGCAAACGCGCGCATGACGTGCCGGGCCGTGGCCAGCCGTCGGCGCTTGTCGCGGGCGAGCATCTGGGAGACGACGAAGTCGACCTCCCGGTCCACATGGGGAGCGACGAGGCCGAGCCGCGGCGCGTCTTCGCGGATGATCCGCCGCAGCAGGTTCGTGACCGTGCTTCCGCTGAAGGGGAGGCGACCGGAGAGCGCCTCGAAGAGGCACACGCCGAGGCCGAAGATGTCGGCTCGCGCGTCCACGTCCGGGTCGCCGGAGGCCTGCTCCGGGCTCACGTAGCTTGGAGTCCCGAAGACGCGTCCTCGTTCCCGTTCCCGCTCGTCGGGCGGGGCCGTCGCGGAGGCGCAGACCCCGAAGTCCAGGAGCCAGAGCTTGAGCTCGCCGCCGTCCGTCCGGTCGAGCACGATGTGCTCGGGCTTGACGTCTCGGTGCACGTAGCCATGGCTGTGCGCGCGATGGAGGACGTCGCACACGCGCCGGGCAATCGCGAGCGTCTCGGCGACGCCGAGGGAGCCGGAGCGTCGCAGCAGGCGGCTGAGGGGCTCGCCGTGCACGCGCTCCATCACGAGGAAAGGCGAGCCGTCGTTCAACTGCCCCTGATCGGTGATTGGCACGATGGCTGGGTGCGCGACCCGCTGGGCGACCTCGCGCTCGCGCACCAGGCGGCGGCAGAGATCGGCATTGTGAGCGAAGACAGGTCGCAAGGTCTTGACTACGACGGGGTGCCCGTCGCTGAGCCGGGTGCCCGCGAAGACCACCCCGGTTCCCCCCACGCCGATCCGCGCCCCCACCCGGTAGCGCCCCCCCAGGGTAGCGCCGCGGAGCTCGGCTCGTTCTTCGGACGACATGTACGGAACCTGCGCGCCGGACGATCCTTTGGTCAAAAAACCGGCAGGTAGCTCCTCGGCTCCGGTGAGATCGCTGGGGGGCTTGCTCGGGGGCCCAGTCGCGCTAGCTCCCCTCGATGGCCGACCACGATCTCGACACCCTCGTCATCCACGCGGGCCAGGAGCCCGATCCCCTCAGCGGCGCGGTGATGCCGCCGATCGTCCTGGCGAGCACCTTCGCGCAGCAGTCGCCGGGGGTTCACAAGGGTTTCGAGTACGCGCGGACCAACAACCCGACGCGGCAAACGCTGGAGCGTTGCGTCGCGGCGCTGGAAGGCGGGGCGCACGGGATGGCTTTTGGCAGCGGCTGCGCCGCGATCACGACGCTCCTGCAGACGCTCCGGCCCGGCGATCACATCGTGGCATCCGACGACGTCTACGGGGGCACGTTCCGGATCCTCGACAAGGTGCTGGGACCGATGGGTGTCGCGACGAGCTGGGTCGATATGACCGACCTCGACCGGGTGGACGCTGCGCTGCGTGCAGAGACGAAGCTCGTGTGGATCGAGACGCCGACGAATCCGATGCTGAAGATCATCGACATCGCGGCGGTCGCCGAGAAGGCCAAGGGTGTCGGTGCGCTCGTCGGCGTCGACAACACCTTCGCCACGCCCTGCTTGCAGCGCCCCCTGGAGCTTGGCGCCGACGTCGTCGCGCATTCCATGACGAAGTACCTCAACGGCCACAGCGACGTCGTGGGCGGCGTCCTGGTGACGAGCGACGACGAGCTCGCGGCGCAACTACGCTTCCTCCAGAACGCCGTCGGCGCGATCCTCTCTCCCTTCGATAGCTTCCTGGTGCTGCGCGGGCTCAAGACCCTCGCGGTGCGTATGGAGCGGCATGTGGCGAGCGCCTCGGAGCTCGCGGGCTGGCTCCGCGAGCAGAAGGCTGTTCGGAAGGTGATCTACCCGGGGCTCGACAGCCACCCTCAGCACGCGTTGGCCAAGCGCCAGATGAAGGGTTTCGGCGGCATGATCTCCTTCGTTGTCGACGGTGGGCTTCCGGCGGCCCGGCGTTTCCTCGAGAGCACCCGCCTGTTCACGCTCGCCGAGAGCTTGGGTGGGGTCGAGTCCCTCATCGAGCACCCCGCCATCATGACCCACGGCTCGGTGCCTCCCGAGACGCGCGCTCAGCTCGGCATCGACGACGGGCTGATCCGTCTCTCCGTCGGTTTGGAGGGGCTGGAGGATCTCCGTGCGGATCTCGCCGAAGCGCTGGCCGCCGCCGTCGCATGAGCGTCGCGCTCGGGAGGCTTCTTGCCCCCGAAGCGCTCCCGTTGCTAAACCATCGCCGAGGGAGTCATCGATGAATCGTCTGGTCCTACTCGCGCTCGTGGCGCTCGGCTCCGTGTCCTGTGGTGGCGACGGCGGCACCATGTTCGCTGACGCTCGCTGGCAGGTCCGTTGCCCGCCCGGTTTCCCGATGTGTTCGCGGGCCGGCGAGCCCGTCGACATCTTCGCATACGACGGTGACGAGGGGGTCCAGGTCTCCTGCGCGGCCAACCCCGCAGGGGACTCGCTGATCATCAACTTCCAGGTCGCTCGCGGCAGCGACCCCTCCTTCGCTGTCGACGGGCTCGTGACCGGACCCGACGGGGGCGGCGTCCGCGGGGGCGCGTGCACGGTGACCGTGGTGGACGACGGCAACACCTTCCAGGGGGCCTGCGGTCCGAACCCGCCCAGCGATGCCCAGCCCTGCCAGATCACCTCCGTCGCCTTCGACGAAGAAGCCGAGACCGGCGATCCGCGCATCACGACGCGGATCTTCTGCAGCCACATCCCGGCGCCGGCCAATCCGATGCTCATCCAGCGAGACGTCACCTTGCCGATGGCGCCGTCGGAGCCCGCAACGATCGCCATCCTGAACTGCGACGGGATCTGAGCGCTCGGTTCATGGCGGCTTGCGCTCGCTCCGGCGGCGGCGCATGGGGCTGGCGTGGACGAGCTGACCGACGACGCGCTCACGGGGCGCTTTCGTGTGTGGCAGCGAGCGGGCGGCCACCGCTACTCCCTCGACGACGTCCTGACCGCCTGGGAGGCCACGCGTCAGGGGGTCGGCGCGCGCCGCTATCTCGATCTCGGCTGCGGCATTGGCTCGGTGCTCTTGATGGTGCTCGACCGCCTGAGCACCGTGGAGGCGGCCGTCGGCGTCGAGGCGCAAGAACTGAGCTTCGCCCTCGCCGAGCGGAACGTCGCGCGCAACGGCCTCGCTTCGGCTGTGCGGCTGGTCCACGGCGACCTGCGCGACCGAGCGCTCCAGGCCGGTCTCGGGATCCCCTTCGACCTGATCACCGGCACGCCCCCCTACATGCCCGTGGGGACGAGCACCCCCTCGCCGGACCCCCAGCGCCGTTACGCCCGGGTAGAGCTGCGCGGAGGCGTCGAGGACTACCTCGCGGCGGTGGGGAAGCTCCTGGCCGACGGTGGGCGGGCGGTCGTGTGCTGCGACGCCCGGACGCCCGAGCGCGCCCTCGAAGGGGCGCGGCGTGCGGGTCTCGTGGCCACCCGACGGCGAGACGTCGTCGGTCGCGTGGGGCAGGCGGCCCTGTTCTCCGTGTGGACCTTCGCACGGGAAGGATCGCTCGAGGTGGCCGAGCCCTTCGTGGCGCGGGACGCCGAAGGGCGCCGGACCGAGGACTACTTCGCGGTGCGGACGTTCTTTGGCTTGCCGCCGAGCCGGCGCCCCTCGTGATCCCCACCCGAGGAGCCATTCGATGACGAAGCACGCGCTGAGCAACCAGGGAGGGCGGGCCCTTGCCCACGGCGACCCGGAGCTGGCCAGGCTCCTCGTGCGCGCCCTCGAAGCGTCGCGGGAGGAACCGGACTCCCTCACGCACGGTTTCCACAGCTACCCCGCGCGGATGCACCCGGCGATCGCCCGCCGCGTGCTGCAGAGCTTCCCCGGCGGGCTCGTGGCCGATCCCTTCTGCGGTTCGGGGACCGTGCTCGTCGAGGCCCGGGTCGCCGGCCGGCCCAGCCTCGGCGTCGACCTCAACCCGGTGGCGGTGTGGTTGGCCGAGGTCAAGACGGACATCCGCAGCCCGGCGGCCCGACAGCGCTTCCGCCAGCTCGTCCGTTCGATCGGTGCCGCTTCGGAGGAGCGGGTGCGGGCCCGGGTCGATGCCCGGGCGCCGCTGCCCCCGGCGGAGCGGAAGTGGTGGGGGCCGCACGTGCTCAAGGAGCTCGCCGGGCTCCGCGAAGAGATCTGGAGCGTTGGCCACCCGACGGACCGCCGGCTGCTTGCGATGGTCTTCAGCGCGATCTTGGTGAAGGTCAGCAACCAGCGCTCGGACACGGCCGAGCGCGAGGCTCCGCGGCGCATTCGCAAGGGGCTGTCCACGGAGATTTTCGTGCGCAAGGGGCTCGAGCTCGCCGACCGTTGGGACGCGCTGGCCGAGGCGGCGGGCTCCGGTTCGCCGCGCCCGCGGATCGTGGAGGGCGACGCTTTGAGGTTCCCCCGCTTCCTTTCGCGGGGGCAGCGGGCGGAGCTGATCCTCTCGTCGCCGCCATACGGCGGCACCTACGACTACGTCGACCACCATGCGCGCCGCTACGCCTGGCTCGGCCTCGATCCCTCGACGATGAGGCGGGCCGAAGTGGGGGCGCGTCGGCACCTGAGGGGCCCCGAGGCCTTCGGCAAGTGGGACCGCCAAGTGCTCCAGATGCTGCGCGCCATGCGTTCGGGTCTCGCGCCGGGGGGCCAGGTGGTGCTCCTCGTCGGCGACGGTCAGCTCGGCGACCGGCGCGTCGACGCGGCCCAACAGCTCCGGCGGCTCGCGCCTCAGGCGGGGCTGCGGGCGGTCGCAGGGGCCAGTCAGCTCCGCCCGGACTTCACCGGCCGGCACAAGCGGCGCGAGCACCTCGTGCTGCTCGTGGGCGACGGGGACGCCCGTCCCCCACGGTTTCGGCGAGGGCCACGGCCGGTCGGTTCCGAGGGTCGTGGCGCCAAGCCCGGGCAGGGCCGCCGGCCCGCTTCGACCGCCGACGACGCCGGGCGGGGTAAACGCGGCCCGAAGCGCGGGCGCAAGCTCGGTTCGAAGGGACGCGGCCCGGGAGCGCGGCGCCGCCGCGGTCCGGGAGGGCCGAAGAAGCGCCGCTGATCTGGGATGGCGCCGTCGGACCCGCCACCGATCGTCGCAAAGACGCTGCGCGCTCGCGCCCAGGGCGGTAGGCTCCGGCCCGGCCATGGCCAGCAAGCGCAAGAGACGGCGGCCCGTGAGCCCCGCGCAGCCCATGGAGACCCCGACGGGCTCGCCGTCGTCGTGGCGAGCGCGGCTGGGCGAGCTGCACCCGCGGCGCTTCTTCGTCGAGACCTGGGACGCGGCGGACCGCCGCTCGGAGGAGGCGCGCCGGGCTCGACGGGCCCAGGGGCTCGGCCCCGACTGGCGGCCTTTTGCGGTGCTCGCGCTCGGTGCGGTCGTGCTGACGGTGCTCGAGTACTGGGGCGACTCGCCCACGTTCGTGGCGCTGGCACGGCGCTGGGCGGCCGACGACCCGGAGTGGCGCGCGATCCTCGAGTCGAGGGACGCCGCGTTCTACTCCAAGCTGTGGTGGGCGGCCTTCCGTTTCGGCGGCTACTTCGTGGTGCCGGCGCTCTTCGTGAAGTTCGTGCTGCGCGAGGACCTGCGCGATCACGGGCTGCGCCTCAGCGGTGTTCGTGACCATCTCTGGATCTACGGCCTCGCCACGGCCTTCGTCCTCGTGCTCGTGTTCGTCGTCTCCTTCGATGAGAGCTTCCAGCGCAAGTACCCGATGTACGCCTTCGCGGGCCGGAGCTGGTCGGATTTGCTCGCCTGGGAGGCCATGTACGCGGTGCAGTTCTTTAGCCTGGAGTTCTTCTTCCGAGGCACTTGGCTCAAGTCTCTGGAGCCGGCGATGGGCGGTCACGCCATCTCGGCGATGGTGGTCCCCTACTGCATGATCCACTTCGGCAAGCCTTGGCCCGAGACCCTCGCGGCCATCGTCGCCGGGCTCGTGCTCGGTACCCTCGCCCTCAAGAGCCGGAGCATCTGGGCGGGGTTTCTCGTGCATGTGACCGTCGCGGTGTCGATGGACCTTGCGGCGCTCATGCAGACCACGGGCTTGCCGCGAGCCTGGTAGGTACTAGACCTAGCAACGCACGCCGTGGGCGACTTCGACATCGAGGACTTGAAGGTCCACCGGATCGCGACCCCTCCGAGGGACAAGCGCCGTCTCCCGGTGGCCGGTCCGCGCCCTCCGCTCCCCGGCGCTGCTCCCCTGTCCGGCGCGTCGCCCGCTGCGAGCGAGGCCGAGGGCGGCACCGGCGAGCGCACGGAGGTCGTGGCCCCCGAGGAGCTGAAGGCCCGGGTCGTCGAGACCCTCAAGACGATCTTCGACCCCGAGATCCCGGTGAACATCCACGACCTCGGTCTCATCTACGGCATCGACGTCTCCGAGGACGGCGACGTCGAGGTTCGCATGACGCTGACGGCGCCGGCCTGTCCGGTGGCGGGGATGATCGTCGAGGACGTCGCGTCGCGGGTCGGTCGGACGCCCGGCGTGCGCCGCTCTCGCGTGGAGCTCGTCTGGGACCCGCCCTGGACGAAGGAGCGCATGAGTGAGGACGCCTTGTTCGAGCTCGGCCTTCTTTGAGCGCGGCCTTCTTTGAGCGCGGCGTTCACTGAGCGCGGGAACCTTGAACCTGGCGGCTCGACCGTGCAGCATCCTTCTTCGGAACGGAGAGCACCATGGGTACGGACGACCACATCGACAAGATCAACCTGACCGTGACCGGCCGCCACTCGGAGATCCCGGCGCCCAATGTCGCGATCGACGAGTCGGACGACGGCGTCGTCATCGTCGTGACCCAGGCGTTCGGTCCGAAAGGGGACAGCCTCGTCGGCCTCTCCGACGTGACCTTCGACGGTTACCCGGCCATCAGTATTGGGGTCCGCACCCCGGACGGGCGCGAGGGCCTCATCCACCTCAGCCCGATCCACGGCGACGCGCGTAAGGAGGGCTTTACCGACATCGAGCCCGGCACCCGCTGCGAGCTCTTCTGCCCCACCTCGGGCGCACCACTCCCCGTTTTGGGGGAGGTAGAGGACGGCAGCGGGGCCCGCTACCGGGGGATCTACCTGACCCCCAAGCTCCAGGAGAGTGCGGTCGTAATGATTAGCGACGTCTGGGGCCACTTCCACTCACGAATCGTCGACGACATGGAGCTCCTCTCCTACTGGGCGGTAACCCACGCGGGGGAGAACTCCTGAGGGCGTCGCAAAGTGTGTAGAATGAGCGCGTGAGCTCGTCCGGCAACGGAGAGCCGAAGATCAAGGTCTTCCGGCTCCCAAAGCACACTCCCGCGGGGCGGCAGACCCGTGCGTCGGCCGACCAACCCGTGGGAGGGCGGACCTTCGAGCGTCCTTCCGGCGAGCAGCCCAGCGGCCCCAAGCCGGGCTGGATCCTCGACGGGCGCTACCAGCTCGAGGAGGTGATCGGCGAAGGCGGCATGGCCGTGGTCTGGCGGGCTCGGCACCTTCGTCTCGACCAATCGGTGGCCATCAAGTTCCTCAAGGAGGGGGACGAGGAGCAGCGCGAACGCTTCCTGCGCGAGGCGAAGGTCGCCGCGGCGATTCAGCATCGGCACGTGGTGCAGGTGCTCGACTTTGGTGTGTCCGGCCCGTGGGCCTTCATGGTCATGGAGCACCTCGTGGGGCGCCCCCTGTCGGACAAGCTCGCTGAAGGAGGGGTGTCCTCGGTCGAGGCGCTGCGGCTGACCGCGGAGGTGCTCGGGGGGCTCGCGGCCGTACACGACGCCGGCATGGTCCACCGGGACATCAAGCCCGAGAATATCTTCTTGGTCGAAGAGTCCAGCGGCACCTACGCCAAGATCGTCGACTTCGGCTTGTCCAGGCGCATCGGGACGGCGCGCGTGGAGCGGCTGCGTTCGGTGATCCCGACGAGCGAGAACCTCATCACGGGGACCCCCGAGTACATGTCGCCGGAGCAGGCGCGCGGGCTCCAGGACATCGACGAGCGCACCGACTGCTGGTCCGTCGGCGTGATGCTCTTCGAGATGCTCACCGGCGAGTTTCCCTTCAGCGCCGAGGCGGTGGGCGACCTGCTGTTCAAGATCATCTCCCAGGACGCGCCGCGCCTGTCGCAGTACCGACCGGACCTGGGGCCACACATCGACAAGCTGGTCGCCTTCGCGATCCTCCGCGACCGCGAGCGCCGCTACCCGAACGCGCGCGCGATGCGCCAGGCGTTGCTGGTGGCCGTGAACAACACGGCTGCGGAGTTCTACGAGACCGGCAAGCGAGCCGAGGCGAAGATGCTCCTGCGCGCGGTCTCGTCGGCCTACGAGCCGGGCGACTCGGGGCTGGTCTTCGCCCCCGTGTTCGAGCTCGACTTCTCGGACGTCTCGGACGTGACGCGCCCCTTCCACGATCCTGCCGAGTCGGCACGGCAGCGACGCCAGACGATGGGCGTGCCGGTCGTCTCGGACGACTTCGCCGTCGACATCGAGTTCGACCCGACACCGCCGAGCTCGTCCTCGGGGGAACGCGTCTCGGGAGAACGCGCCGCCCCGACCGCTTCCGTCGCCGCGAGCGTTTCCGGTGAGCGCGCTCAGCCGCCACCTCCGGGACGGGCTCGGGTCGGGATCTTGAGTGCGCTGTTGCTGCTTGTGGCCGGGGCGGGCATCGGCGCCTTCTTCTTGGCCGACATCGTCAAGCCCGGCGGTGCGGCGGCCGATCGCGAGTTGCGGCGGATGGCATCGGCTCCGGGGGAGCCCGCGAGGCACGGCGAGCGCACGAACCCACCGGAGGATCCGGGCGGGGGCTCCACCGGGGACGAGGCTGCGTTGGCCGCGGACGAGGCTGCAGAGGCGACGGACCCGCTGGCGGAGGCTCAGGGCCTCGAGGGCTCCGGCGCGGAGGAGGCCGTGGCGGAGGAGGCCGTGGCGGAGGAGGCCGTGGCGGAGGAGGCCGTGGCGGAGGAGGCCGTCGCGGAGGAGGCCGTCGCGG
>JALVDI010000300.1 GCA_027009115.1 Polyangiaceae bacterium
CTTGTCTCCTGCGCCGCCGAAACCGTGATCGCTCACCACCGTCACTTCGGTTTCGGGGCCGGCCGCCTCCAGCAAGCGAGCGAGGGCCTCGTCCAGGGCGCGGTAGACGCGCGCGATCCCTGCACGGTCGGCGTCCGGCGGGACACCGGCGTGGCGAGGCGAGCGTGGGTCGTGGTGCGCCCAGAGGTGGTGGCCCGCGGTGTCGCTCTCGCCAAAGTAGAAGGCGAAGGCATCCCACGCGCGCCCCCGAAGGAGCCACTCGGCCAGATCGGCCTTTCGACCGATGCGCTCGACGAGGGCACCAGGCAGCGCCTCGTACCAGCCGGGCGCGCCGGCGTCGAACTCGTCCACGTCGTCGAAGCGCGGCGCCCCAAAGCGCTCCACGATGGCGTCGTAAAGAGCCGGCGGCCACACGAAGGAGCGGTCGGCCTCGAAGGCGACGGGCGCGTCCCAACCGCTGAGGAAGACGCCGTGCTGGAGACGCTCCGGGGGCCACGTCGCGGGGAAGCCGACGCAGGCGCACGCGAGACCGAGACGGTCGAGGCGAGCAAAGATCGTGGACGCCTCCCGCACGGTGCCGGCGGTGAAGCGTACGCGGCCACGGTCACGTGTGGTGAAATCGAAGACGCCGTGCTTCCCGGGCCCGACCCCGGTCAAGAAGGTGGTCCAGTTGGGCAACGTGGCCGGGGGCTGCACGCTGCGCAGTGCCGCGTGGGCGCCTCGCTGCATGAGAGCGTGCAGCGTCGGCGTCACCTCGGGTCCGAGCGCACCCACCAGATCGCGATCCGCTCCGTCGAGCCCCACCACGAGCGCCCGTGCCGTCATGCCCTCCCCATAACCTCTAGGCGCCCCAGTCGCATGCGGAAGGACGACAAGGAGTGCTCCCTTGGGCGAGCGCCCATCTCCAAACCCCTCGTCGCCCCTCCGCGGCCTGCGCACGGCCTCTGCCGGCTTCCTCTCGCCTCAAGAATGCTCGGCAACCCCTCGGCTCGCGGATGCGCCACCGGTCCCTCCCAATCCACGGATCGATCGATGCGCGTTCTCTGAGAGGTGCGGTAGCCGCCTGCCCCAGTAGCGACCGCGATGGCTCAGGCCCAGGAGGGGGTCCCTGCGTGGTGCCTCCGGGCGATGAAGTCTTGAAGGTTCTTGAGGCGCAATGCGCCGCGCATGCTCCCGGGCGTGAGGGGCACGGAGAGCCATGGGCCCGGGCTGCTGGCGTTGCCGCGCCTGCCCACGGCATGCTGGGCGGCCCATGCTTCGCGTTCTTCCAATGCTCTGGCTCGTGGTCGGTGCGTGCGCCCCGGCGACGCAGTACCGCCGCGGGGCCCTCGTCCCGACGCCCAGGGGCGACAGTCTCGTCCACACCCAACGGCGGCAGGTGGAGCTCTCGGGCGCCGTGGCCTTCACCGACGTCGACCAAGATCCGCTTCCGTCCTATGGCGACCCGGCACTCCAAGCCGCGCGGACTACGTTCCTCGGCCAGGCACGCCTGCGGGTCGGCAAGTACCTGCGCCTGGGAGCGCAAGGCTTCTTCAGCCACGCTTCCTTTGCGGCCCCCACCGCCGCCGGCACGCCGCCGATGAACGGCCAGCGCGTGTGGGGGTTGGGACCGCAGCTCAGCTTTCACTTTCGGGACGCCCGCTGGGCCTTTGGGGGCGGCTTCTCGCTCACTCTGGCGAGCGTGCCATGGACAGCCTGGCAGCGGCGAGATGGCGCCCCAGAGCTCGTCAATGAGCCCGTCGACACCGTCATCGAGCGCTACGAAGAGGTCCGTCGCGGCCGCGAGGTCCACCCGCTCGTCACCATCGGTGTGGGCGCGACGTGGATCGCGCACCCTGCCTTCGAGGCCTTCGTGGGGCTGACGCTCCAGAGCTCACTGACGAACATCGGCTTCGACGACCAGGAGCGCCACGGTTCGACGCTCCAGTCCGACAACGTCGGCATGGCGCCCTTCGTCGGGATCACCGCGCGCGCCCCCGGCGCCGGCGTCTACGTGCGCGCGCAGTACGACTACCCGCTTGCCTTCGAGCAGTTCACCTGGGGGGGCGCCAGGAGTTGGGGCGGCGTCATGGCCTCCGTTGGTGTGGAGCTGGGCCCCAACCCCGACGCGCCGCTGGGCTTGGGCCTGTAGGGCATTCCCTCGGTTCGTGGGCGCGGCATGGGTCGCGGCCAGCCCACGGATCGATGGACGATGGCACTGGAGATGCGCTTGAGCGCTGAGGTACGGGCGGTGATGGATCGCGGTCGGTAGGATGAGCCTGCGACGCAGCCGGGCGAGGCAGTCTCGAGGGTTTCCCAGGCGCAGAGGTCTTGGGGCGGTCGCCGAGGTCTCAAAGCAGGCGGAGCTGCGCCTCCCTCGCGAGGGCGGCCCCCAGCGCCCGCTCGCCCTCGACCTCTTCGCCCAAGGGAGCGAGGCGCTCCCGGGCCGTCCACAGAGCGGCGTCGGACCGATCGTTGCCCCAGAAGACCCGCCCCAGCTTCAGCGCTGCCACGCCCGTCGATCCGCTGCCCATGAACGGGTCGGCGACCACCTCGCCGGAAACGCTCGACTGCGACACGAGGGTTTCGCAGACCGAGACGGGCTTCTCGGTCGGGTAGCCCCCATGCACCCGCGGTGCCTGCAGGACATCGGGGATCGCCAGGTCTTGCAGCCGCCGTTTGCCCTTTTCGAAGAAGAGGATCATCTCGTAGCGCGCTCGGTAGTGGTACCCCAAGCCGATGGTCTTCTTGTCCCAGATGAGCGGCTTCCAGAACGTGAAGCCCGCCGCCTCACCGGCAGGCTTCGCCTCGAAGGCCGTCGCTGCGTCGCAAAACAGATAAAAGTGCGCGTCACGACGCAGAACGCGGAAACACTCCGCGAAGAGCTCACCGAAACGCGCGTTGGGAAAGACGGCGAACCACTCGTTGCTCGAGGCCTTGCTGTGGGTCAGCCGCGTCGTGGTTCCGACAGCCCGATGCTTCTCGAGGCTCTCGTAAGGCGGGTCCGTCACGAGGAGGTCGACGCAAGCATCCGGCAGCGTCCGAAGCCACGCCACCGCATCGAGACGGCTGAGCCAGTAGGACACCGAAGAGACCCTACTCCGATTCGTCTCCGCCGGAGCGTCGCTGCGAATCGCGGGCCTCGTAGGCCTGGATGATCTTCTGCACGAGCGGGTGCCGGACCACGTCGGCGTCGCTGAAGTAGCTGAAGTGGATGCCCTCGATCTCCTGGAGCAGCCGCTCGGCGTCTCGGAGACCGCTACGCCGGGCATCCGGCAGGTCGGTCTGCGTGATGTCGCCGGTGATGACAGCGCGCGAGCGGAACCCCAGCCGCGTCAAGAACATCTTCATCTGCTCGGTCGTGCTGTTCTGCGCCTCGTCGAGGATGACGAAGGCGTCGTTGAGCGTGCGCCCGCGCATGAACGCGAGAGGGGCGACTTCGATGGTGCCTTCGTCGAGCATCTGGGAGACG
The DNA here is from genome assembly GCA_027009115.1 of Polyangiaceae bacterium. Taxonomy (GTDB): domain Bacteria; phylum Myxococcota_A; class Polyangia; order Polyangiales; family Houyiibacteriaceae; genus JALVDI01. The sequence continues at coordinate 3,452 of JALVDI010000300.1, forward strand.
CGCGTTACGTCCATCATGTCGTGGAGCGCGTCGTAGAGCGGGCGCAGGTAGGGGTTGACCTTCTCGGCGAGGTCGCCGGGCAAGAAGCCGAGCTTTTCCCCAGCCTCCACCGCCGGACGCGTGAGGATGATGCGCTTGACGCTCCCTTCCTGGAGCGCGCTCACGGCCATTGCCATCGCCAGGTAGGTCTTGCCCGTTCCGGCCGGACCGATGCCGAAGACCACGTCGTGAGTCCGGATGGCCTCGATGTAGAGCTGCTGCGCGACGCCCTTCGGTGCCACCGGGCTGCGCCCGACCCTGCGCACGACCACGTCGTCGAAGAGATCCCGGAGCCGTACGTCGGGGTGCGCCGCGAGTGTCCTCGCCGCACGCACGATGTCTCGTTTGGACAGGTCGTGGCTCCGGAGCACGTCGAGGAGCTCGGCGAGCACGCGCTCCACGAGCGCAACATCCTCGGACAGCCCGCGCAGGAAGATCCGGTCGCCGCGCAGCCCCATCGTCACGCCGAACTCACCCTGCAAGGCCTGAAGGTGCGTGCTTCCTGGCCCCGTCAGCCGCAGCAGGAGCTCGCTGTCGGTGACTTCCACCTCCGCTGAGGTCTCGCTTTGCGTCATGCTGCTCCGCTGGCAGTACCGCTCTGCCCCGATTCGCGCAAGCCCAGCAGGGCGCGACCGGACCTCGCAGAGACACGAACGCAAACCCGGCGGCGCTGTCAGGGGCAGCGGCCCTCGAGCTCAGCGGCCAGTGCATCGAGGACGCGATGCCGCGTTCGAAGCGGAGCCGCCTCGTCGACGAGGCGGCAGACCGTAGCTTGCTCCCCGGCTGCCTCCGCCGCCCGGAGGGCCACGACGTAGGCGCGTCCGTTGCGCCGGACCGTGAGGTTTTCGAGGGCGAGCTCCAGGGCGCGCTGGGGCTCGCCGACCATGGCGTAGAACTCCGAGGCGTGGTCGAGGAAGGCCTCTCGATGTCGCGACAGGAGCGACTCGTAGCGAGCCCGAGCCCGGGCGAAGAGCGCAGCCCGGCGCGGCCCGTCCAGGCGCTGCGCCAGGCGCGCGCTCGGCTCGGGATCGCCGCTGGCGAGGACCCCTTCGAGTCGGGCCCTGGCTTGCTCCGGCTCCTCGAGCTCGGACAAGTGTACGTTCGCCACCACGTAATCCGGGAGCCGCGCGACAGCGTCTGCGTAGAGGACCCGTGCTCGATCGGGGCGACCGGCGGCCTCGCCCCACATCACCCCCCGGGTGAAGGAAACCCAGGCCAAAGGGAAAGGCGAGGTGTCGCGGTAGATGGAGAGGGCGCGAAGATACGTGGCGTCGGCTTGCTCGTAGCGCCCGAGCGCAGCAAGCACGGAAGCCAGCACCGTCCAATGCGCGTAGCTCTCGGAGGCCGCTGTCAGCGTTCGCGCTCGTGGCAGGAGCCCGGCCGGGTCCTCGCCGACGGCGAGATCGACCACGAGACGTGCGCGCTCCACCAAGTGCTCCGGGGCGCCGAGCCGTGCGGCCTCCGCGAGCTTCGCGCGGGCCTCCTCGAAACGGTGGACGGCGCTGAGGAACGACGCCCGCAGGAGTGCTCCCTCGGGGCCTTCGCGCCCTCGGCTGAGCGTGTCGGCCTCGTCGAAGTCGTCGAAGGTCCCGAGGAAGGTCGCGCGCGCCAGGAGGTGCTCGACGAGCGTCGCACGCAGCGCGAGGTCCTGAGGAGCGCGCCGCTGCCGCTCCCGCAACGCCTCGACCCGGGCCTGAAAATTGCGCACGGCGATGTCCGAGCGGGTCGTGACGCGCGTGTCGAGGGCGACCTCGGCAGGCGAAGGCTCCTCCAGCGCGCGCTCCGCTTCGGGCTCGGCCTCCGCAGGAGGCCCTCCGCTGCCGCACTCGGCCACGAGGAGCGGAAGCAACGCGAAGATCCGCACCCGTCGCTCGATGCGGCTCGGGCGCGTCAAGGCGCCGCCAAGAACGGGAAGGTGTCTTCGTCGTGGGTCACGTTGTCGCCGTCCACGCCATCACCCAGGTCGCCGAGGGAGCCGTTGATGAGCACCGAGTAGGAGCGATCGGCCACGTCGTGGTTGGGGGTGCGGCCGCCGCAACCACCCTCCGGGACGACCCCGAGCACCTCGGCCTCGTAGCCCAGGTACTCCGGGCATGCGCCGGTGCTGCTGTCGATCACCAGGCGGTCATCGGCCAAGATCGTCGCGAGGAAACCATAAGCAGAGGCCACGCCGCCGGAGGCGTCGTAACCGAGTTGGTTGCCGCAGACCGTGTCTGCGCCGTCGAGGATCGCGATCGCGGCAGCGATCGGCTCGCGGTACGTCGCTGTCCAGGTGTTCCTGTCGCCGTTGGCGTTGTAGCCGTCCTTCAGGGCGTCCCGCTCGGGACCGTCGGCCATGAACGTGCCCACCGTGGCGGTGGTGATGGCCGCCCGGCCCATCCGATCGATCTGTACGCCCAGAGCCGGGGGGTTGTCCCGACCGCGGGCCATCGCTCCGACGGCACTGTCGCTGCCGGCGTCCGATGGCGGCGTCGCGCTATCGCGCCCAGAGTCCATCGAGGGCGTGGCGCTGTCACGGCCGGCGTCGGTGCCACCGTCGTCGTCACCACAACCCACCCCAAGCACGCCACCGAGGGCGAGAACGAGAAGATGTCGCAGCCTCATGGTCACTCTCCTGCCCGGTGTGTGCTGGCCCACGTCGCCAGGATCGGTCCGCCGGCGCTCACGAGCGCTTTGTCGATCTGCACGACGAGCGCGAGGATGTTCGTGTCCTGCAGGTCGTCGGTCGCGGGGCTGTCGTCGGCGTCCGTGGTGAGCTGTCGGACGAGCTCGGCGCTCGTGGCCGCGTCGACCGTGGGGCAGCCCCCTTCGTCGAACGTCAAGCTCCCGGCCGCGCTGCGGACGGTGTCGACGGTGCGAAGGAAACCGTCCAGGTTGAAGTAGAACGGGTCGTCGCGGAGGCCGGCAAAGACCCGCACGGCACCGCTGTCGCTCGTGATTCCGGCCTCCGTCGAAGGGTCGCCGGTGACGTAGTCGACAACCGTGCCGGCGTCGTCGAGCACCCAGCACTCGATCGCGTTCACGTCGTAGAACTGGCAGATGATGCGCGCTTCCGTCTCGTCGGTGGCGCCGAAGTCCGCGCGGCTGTGCACGTGAAAGGTGTACTGACTCGCGTCACCGAAGCTCGTCCCATCGCTCGCGAATGGGTTGACCGTCAACACCATGTTCACCTTCGCGGCGTCGGCGCTCATCCACGCGAAGTAGTCCGCGATGTCGTTGAGCGGATCGGCGGCCGCCGCCGGCGAATCCACGTGGTCGGCGCCTTCGGCAGGGCCCACCCACGCGGCGAGGCCAACCAGCGCGGCCACGCCGGATGGACCGAACAGTCCAAGTCTTCGATGCTTCATGGAACCTCCTGTGGGAGCCGAGTGGGCTCGCCGGGGGGGCGAACGACGGTTCGGCACGACCCCGGGGAACCGTACGAACGAACCGTGCGAGCGGATCACCCCTGTCTTCCATTGCGCCCCTGGGAGCGCTTGAGCGGTGCCGAGGGCTGAGCACGCTCAGCGATGGAGTGCGTCGTGCGGCGCGAGAGTTGCTGTCGGAGCACGAAGCCGGGCGATCCATCGGGCGTGCTCGACCGTAGGACAAGACGCGTGGATGCTATGCTCGGACCGCGATGGATGAGGACGCTCAGGTCGACCAACGCCTGGTGCGCGCGATCGCAAGCGGCGACCGGAGCGCCCTGGGTCAGCTTTACGACCGGCACGCGCCGCTGCTCCTGTCGGTCGGCGTTCGTATCCTCCGCGAGCGGGCCGAGGCCGAGGACGTGTTGCACGACGTCTTCCTCGAGGTCTGGCGCAAAGCCCACAGCTACGACCCAGAGCGCGCCTCGGTTCGGAGCTGGTTGCTGCTTCGCATGCGCTCCCGTTGCCTCGACCGCGCGAAATCCGCGGCCGTGGCTCGGCGAAGCTCCCTCGACGCGGCGCCGGAAAGGCGGTCGACCGCCGAGCCCGAGGACGGCGCCGACGCGAGGCGCCTGGGGCCGTGGCTCGCCCAGCTCAGCGAGGAGCAGCGCCGAGTGATCCTCCTCGGCTACTTTGAGGGGCTTTCGTGCAGCGAGATGGCCGCTCGGCTCGGGATCCCGATCGGCACGGTCAAGTCGCGCCTCGGCGCGGCGATGCGGAAGCTCCGCTCGACAGCACAGGGAGGAGCGCGACCATGAGCGAACGCAAGGATCCTTTCCTCGCCGAGTTGACGGCGCACGATCAGGAGATCCTCGATGCAGCCCTCGCGAAGCTCTCCCCGATCGTTCCGCGGGCGAGTGCCCGGGACGCGCTGCTCGAAGACGCCGCGCGGACCCACCGCTTCGACGAACTGGTTGCACCCTTCGCCGAGGCCTGCGATCTCGAACCCGCGGAGGCGGAGCGGCTGCTTTTGGGGGTCGACGACCCGGCGCGCTGGTCCGCCGGGCCCGCTCCGTGGATCCATCTGATCCACTTCGAAGGCGGACCCAAGACGGCCCGATGCATCACCGGCATCGTTCGAATCGATCCCGGAAAGAGCTTCCCCAGGCACGGCCACTTGGGCGAGGAGACGGTGCTCGTACTGCAGGGTCGCGCGCGCTCCGAAGGTCGGACGTACGGGCGGGGGGATGTGCTCCGCGCGGGCCCCGACGACGAACACGAGGTCGAGGTCGTCTCCGATATCCCGCTCATCTATCTGGCGGTGGTCGCCGAAGGGATCCGTCTTGGCGAGGACACGATCACCTTCGACGATCCACGCGGATGAGCCCGCGGACGACGGCATCCCTCGGCCTCGGACGAGGGATCGATCGGTTCGAATCTCGCGAGCTCGGTCCGTTTCACCGAACGAATGGGCTCCCCGTCATCGCCACGGGGCGGCCGCACGCGAGCCTCCCTTCGTCGTTTCGTACCCCCCAAGGCGTGCGGTACGATCCTGGGCGCTCCGGGGGTCAACATGAGGGTCAAAGGCACGGCGATCGTAGCCCGGCGGCAGACCGTCATGGCGGAGTTTGGGGCGGAGGCGTGGGATGCCTTCTGGCGAGACTTCACGGACACCCACGCGCCCGAGCTCGCCCACGGCGTGCTGCCCACGGCGACCGTGCCGGCCGAGACGTTTCTGGCGCTTTCGGACGCCCTCGTGGAGCGCTTCTACGCCGGAGACCCGCGGGCCTATTGGCGCTTTGGCGTCGAGTCCGCGAGCTGGGCGCTCGTCGACGGACCGTACGCGAACTTCGTCGGCACGCGCGACGTCGCCTCCTTTCTCGAGGTCGCGCCGGCGCTCTGGCGCGCCTACTACTCCGCCGGCGCCTTCACCGCGAAGCTCGCGGAGGATCGACGGCTCGTGCGAGCGCGCATCGAGAGCCCCGTTCGTCACGTCCACTTCGAGTTCAGCGTGATGGGTTTCGTCGAGAGGGCGTTGACCCTCGTCGGCGCGGACGTGATGGGCCACGAAGTCGTCCGAGGCTTTAGCCGGGGCGACGACCACGTGCACTATCGCTTCGAACTGGCCGAGCCCGTCCGAGCGCGCGAGTGAAGTCCGAAGGCGACGCTGGAGCCGCCTGCCCTGTCTCGGTCGAATCGCCCACCCCGCTTCAGCTCAAGCCCCAAAAGAAGTAGTTTGGAAGGATGGCGACGCTCGAGCGCGAGATCATCTGCCAGGGGCCCGTCGTGCTCTTCCGGTGGAGAAACGCGCCCGGCTGGCCCGTCGAATACGCTTCGCCGAACGCGGCGGAGGTCTTCGGGTGGACCGCGGAGCAGTTCGTGCGCGGCGAGGTCGCCTACGCGGACCTCATCGCGCAGTCGTCCCGAGAGCGAGTCGCGCGTGAAGTCGACGAGGCCACGCGCTCCGGCGTCATGCAGTTCGTCCACGAGCCCTACGAGATCGTTCGGCGAGACGGAACGAAGCGCTGGCTCTACGACGCGACGCGGATTCTTCGGGACGACGAGGGTCGGGTCACGCACTACCTCGGGTACGTCATCGACGTCACCGAAGGGATCGAGGCACAGCGCGCCCAGGCCGAGCTCGAGGCGCAGCTCCTCCATGCACAGAAGCTGGAGAGCTTGGGCCTCCTGGCGGGAGGCGTCGCCCACGACTTCAACAACCTGCTCACGGGCATCCTCGGCCACGCGACGCTGGCGCTCGCGGACCTTCCGCGCGCCGACACGGAGGCCGTCGACCACCTCGTACAGATCGAAAAGCTCGCCCGTCAGGCCGCCGAGCTCACCCGGCAACTGCTGGCCTACTCCGGCCGCGGCCGCTTCGTCGTCGAGCCCTGCGACCTGGGCGTTCTCGTCGAGGAGATGTCCCGCATGCTGCAAATGGTCGTCAGCGAGAAGGTCACCCTCGTCGTGGAACGCGACCCGGGCCCCGCGGTGATCCGTGCCGACCGGAGTCAGCTGCAGCAAGTCGTCATGAACCTCATCACGAACGCTTCGGAGGCGATCGAAGGCGACACGGGCATCATCGACATCCGGGTCCGCCTACGCCACCTGGACGAGGCCGTCTGCGCCCGAGACTTCGACGGCTGGAACCTACGCCCGGGAGCCTACGTCACCCTTCGAGTTTCCGACGACGGCGTCGGGATGGACGAGGAGACGCGCGAACGCCTCTTCGATCCGTTCTTCACGACCAAGGCCAACGGACGTGGCCTCGGCCTCTCGGCAGTTCTCGGGATCGTGCGCGGGCACGGCGGTGGCCTTCGGATCGATTCGTCGCCGGGCCGCGGCACGACCTTCGAGGTGGTGTTCCCACGCGCCGCCGAGGACGTCTCGCGGGCTCGGGAGCTGCCCGCGTGCGACGATGACTGGCGCGGCCACGGCACGGTGCTCGTCATCGACGACCAGGCCGCTGTCCGCTCGGTGGCCTGCCGCATTCTGGAACAGCTCGGTTTCGACACCCTCTCGGCCTCGAACGGCGCACGAGGGCTCGAACTCTACCGCACACACCGCGACGAGATCGTGGCGGTCCTGCTCGACCTGACGATGCCCGTGATGAACGGGCAGGAGACTCTCGCGGCGCTGCACGGGATCCGCCCGGATCTGCCGGTGGTGATGTCGAGCGGCTACGACGAGCCCACCGGTTCACAAGACCTCCCGCCCGGCGCACGAGGCTTTCTGCACAAGCCTTACCGTCTCAAGGACGTCCGCAAGGCTCTCCGGCGCGCCCTCGAATGAACGGCTGGGGCCGGCGGCACGGCTACCTCCGTTGCCTCCGAAGCCGACGAAGCCAGGTATCGCATCGCCGCCAGCCCGCGAGCGCGACGATCGCATCCAGCACTTCGTTCGGCAGGGGCGAAGTCACCGTGCCTTCTTCGTCGTCGACACGAACGCCCCACGGCGTATGGTGCTGTCCCTGAGAGCGTGATTCGAAGCGCACGATCCCAGCGGGGGTGTGCGCTTCGAGCTCCAGGTCCGGATAGTCGTCCGTGTGCCGACGACGTGCCCTGTAAGGGCCCGGTTCCACCTCGACGGTGGCCAGTCGCGTGAGCAAACGTCTTAGCCGCGCCGCGGACACCTCCACGGCAGGCCGCCGCACCTCGTTGTCCGCGGCTCGGCAGCTAACGCGCATGCGAAAGCCTTCCGCCGTCCTCCGCAGATCGTATCGGTGCTCGACGGGAGCCAGGTCACTGAGCCCATTCCAATCGTCGCGAATGTGCAGCTCCCTCGTCCTCGGCAGCGACTCGAGCGCCGTGAAGAACGCGGGGCTGAGCGCCTCCGGTTCCGGATCGGGCTCCGGGGGCAACCGAGCCCTCGCGGGCAACCACTGGCGCGGATCGGCGCTTGCCGCGCTCGGTCGTGGGGACGACGACGGCGGAGATGTCGACGGAGGATCTGCCGCGGCCGGCTTGCGGGTCGAGGTCGCCGGAGCTCCGGCGGGCAACCATGTGCGCGGGTCGGCCCTTGCCGTGCGCCCTGACGGGAACACCGATGGGGGCGAGGTAGGACGTGGTGGAGGACGCACCGCGGTCCCCGACCCAGGCAAGGGTGCCGGTGAGTCCTTCGACTCGCCGGCCGCATCGGGGCCCCGGCACGCCCAAGGGAGGACCAGAACCAAACCCCAAAGCAAGCTCGTTGCCGTTTGCTGACTCCT
>JALVDI010000301.1 GCA_027009115.1 Polyangiaceae bacterium
GATGCGGCGGAGGATGCGGAGGGTGCAACCGCCGGGGACGGGCCCCTCGCCGACAAAGGTGAAGAAGAAGCGGGCGAGGGCCGCAAGACCGACGGCGAGAACCCCGTCGAACCCAAGCGCCGCAAGAAGAGCGGTCGCAAGAAGAAGCCTGCGAAGACGACCGCCGGGCAGCGCCTGGCCGCAGCGAAGGCCGCGAAGGCCGCCAAGAAGGCGGCCGCCCGCGGCAAGGGGGCCGAGATCCTCGAGGACAAGGCCACCGAGCGAGCGGCGCTGGCGGCGACGTGGTTCGAGCGCAATCACGGGAAGCTGCGCGTGGCCTTGCTCGCCGCGGTGGTGCTCTTGGGGCTGGTTGTTGGCTGGGACTTCTGGTCCTCCCGACGCAACGCCGAGGCGTCGCGGCTGCTGTGGGAAGCAACCCAGACGCTGAACGCGCCCATCGTGGCGCAGGACGCCGAGGAGGCGCCCGAAGAGGAAGACGAGGAGCACTACGACTCCCTGGCTTCGCGGGCGGACGCCGCCCTGGAGAAGCTCGACGCCATGCTCGACAGCTACGGGGGCTCCCGTCTCGCGCCCTACGCGCTGCTGCTGCGGGGCAAGGCGCTCTACCAGAAGGGCGAATACGCTGCTGCCCGCGAAGCCTGGGAGAAGGCGCTGGCGGAAGGCGACGAGACCGTCCGCGCCCGCGCGTTGGAAGGGGTCGCGTTCACCTACGAGGCGGAGGAGAACTGGGACGAAGCCTTGGCCCGCTACGAAGAGCTGCGAGAGGACAACGATCGGGCGCTGCTCGCCGACTACCACATCGCCCGTGTTCACCTCGCCCGGGGTGAGGAGGTCGAGGCCAAGGAGAAGCTCCGGGCCATTCTCGACGCCTTCCGAGAGGAAGACGCGCCGGAGCTTCCGTTCGTGCGCGATCAGGCCGAGCTGCGCCTGATGGCCATCGACTCGAGCCTGGTTCAGCGGGACGTGACGCCCGACGCGGACGCGCTGCGCCGCCTCATCCAAGAGCAGCTCTCCAAGCAGGGGTCGCGGGGCGGATGAGCGCTCGTCGGGCCGAGCATGGCCTCGTCGCCGCCTTCGTGCTCGTGGCCTGTGGCGGCCCGACGACGCCGCGGGACTACGCCTGGGCCGATTCGCGACAGCCCCGGCTCACCGCGAGTCAGGCCACGCTGCGGCTCCGATGGACGAAGCGACTCACGGATGAATTCGACCAACCTTTCATTCCGGTCGAGCATGCCAGCGCCGGGCTCGACCCCGTCCGCGACCGGGTCTACGTCGGCTCCGCCCAGGGTGGGTTTTACGCTTTCGACTCGGACGGTCGCCGCTTCTATCGCTACGATCCTCAGTCTGGCGTCGAAGCAGCACCGGCCGTCGATCCGCGCGACGGTGACGTCTTCCTGGTCAGCGAGGACGGGATCGTCCATGCGCTGAGCTGGCGCACCGGGGAGGTGCGCTGGAAGGAAACGAGCGGAGGGCCCGTACGCCGGGCGCCGAGCCTCACCGAGGACGCCGTCTACGTCGTCACCGAGAACGATCGCGTGGTCGCCCTGTCGCGAGACGACGGGGAGGTCTTGTGGAGCTACGACCGGGAGGTCGACGTCGAGTACGCCATCGCGGGGCATGCCGGGGTGCTGCTCTCGGATGGAAAGCTCTTGACCGGCTTTACGGACGGGGCCGTCGTCGCGCTCGATGCCGCCGATGGGAGCCTCTTGTGGGAGCGACCGACCTCCCTGGACTACGAAGACGACGAGAGCGAAGCGATACGCTTTTTCGACGTGGACACGACGCCGGTGCTCGTCGGCGACACCGTCTATGTGGCTTCGTTCTCCACGGGTATCTACGCGCTGGACGCGAACAACGGCTCGGTCCGCTGGCGGCTGCCGCGCAAGGGAGTCACCGGGCTGGCGGACGGCGGCGCGCTGTTGATCGTCTCGAGCGCTGACGAGGGAGTGTACGCCCTGGATCGGGAGCGGCGTGAGGAGGTCTGGCGCCGTCCGGTGGACCGAGGGGCACCGGGCTTGCCGCGGGTCACGCCCTTGGGCTTGGTCCTTGTCGGTGAGTCCCGGGGCGCGCTGATCGCTTTGGACCTACGGAGCGGCGCCGAGCGCGGTCGGATCGACGCCGGCACGGGGTTCAGCGGCCCGATCGCCATCGCAGGGCGCCTCGGTTTCGCTCTCTCGAACGGTGGCACGCTCATGGCGTTCAGCCTCTGAGCCTCAGTCCATGCGGAGAGCTTCGCGCAGCGGACCGAGATGGCGCGCATAGGCCTCGGAGCGTCCCACCGCGCGCGTGTGGATGGGCTCGCGAACCTGGGCGTAGGAGGCCGTGGCGACCTGTCGGGGAGATGCCTCCGGCGCGAGACAGGCCTCGTCCCATGGGAGGCCGCAGTGCGCGAGCAGCTCGCGGATGACCGGCGCGGGGTTCGCTACCAGAGACTCGTACTCGACCTCGTGCAACACGCCCGGCAGCGTCCGGCGCCAGTGATGCCGCATGCGCTCGTGATCGCGGTAGCGTCGACCGAGCCAGTCGAGACGGCGCGTGTAGGGAAGGCGAGGACCGAAGTCCTGGAAGAAGCAGGACAGGCAGGTGTCCTCAGGCGACCGCCGGCACCACACGACCCGCAGGTTCGGCAAGAGGCGCGCGGCCAGGCCCACGAGGAGGTAGTTGTCGGGCAGCTTGTCCGTGACCACGGGAGCATCGCCGAGGGCCTGTCGGTAACGCTCGCCAAGCTTCCGCAGCAGCTCGTCGCTCGCAGCGTCGAAGCCCTCGGGGAAGGCGAAGCCGCCGGTCTGACGGGAGAGGGCCTGCGCGAGGTCGCCGAGGACTGGAAGCTCGCCGTTCGCCCGAACGTCCGGGTGGCGTGAGAGGATGGTCTCGACGAGGCTCGTCCCCGAGCGCGGCATGCCGACGATGAGTACGACGGTGGGTTCGTCCGGGGCCGCCGGGGGCGGGGTGAGCGATGGGAAGGCATCCAGGAGCCGATCCACGTAGCGTCGGTGGCCTTCGGGGTCGTAGAAGGGGTCCGAGGCTTCGTTGGCGCGACGGTGGGCCTCGAACGCCTCGTCGTAGCGCTCGGCTCGGTCGAGGCACTCACCCAAGACGTGACCCATGTGCGTGCGAAGCGCTCGGCTCTCGAGGGCATCGACTACCGGCGCGATCACATCGGCGGCTTCGCTCCCGCGACCCACGCGCGCGCAGGCGCGGCCCCAGACCGTCAGCATGGGGACAGTCGGCCGGCCTGA
>JALVDI010000302.1 GCA_027009115.1 Polyangiaceae bacterium
GGGCGAGCGGCGGTCGCCCGTTGCGGGGTGACGAGCTCTCAGAAACATCTCGCCCCGCTCTTGGCCGCGACGCTCACGTTGCTCCTCGCGTGCGGCGCGCGGCAGACCCCGCAGCCGACCCCGTGCATGTCCGACCGCGAGTGCCGGGGCGACCGCATCTGCCACGAAGGGCGCTGCCGCTTCCCCGAGGAGGTGCGGCGGCAGTTCGCCACGGACGCTGGCGTCGAGGCGGACACCTCGAGCTCCGACGCCACACAGGGCGCCACCGCACAGGACGACGCCGACGCCGGGTCGCCGCCGGCAACCCCGGAAGAGCCCGTGGCGATGTTCATGGGCGGCCCACGACACCATGGGCGCAGCGCCCACCGCGGACCAAGCTCCGCTCCCCGGGAACGATGGGTCCATCGAACGCGGGCGCGCATCTTCGCTTCCCCCATCGTCGGCCCGGACGGCACGATCTACATCGGCTCGCTCGATCGCAGCTTCTCGGCCCTCGCGCCCGACGGAACCTTGCGCTGGCGCTACACGGCGGGCGACAAGATCTACGCAAGCGCCGCCGTCGCAAGCGACGGAACCGTGTACGTGGCCAGCGACGACGGACATCTGGCGGCCCTCACGACCCAGGGGCAACTCCGCTGGCGCCTCGACTTGCACGACCGGATCGACGCGAGTCCGACCGTCGCGCCGGACGGAACCATCTACGTCTCGGCGCGCGGCCTCTACGCCGTCGACCCCTCCGGCGCGGTGCGCTGGTACGTCGCGACGGCCTCACACGTGCGGAGCTCGCCCGCCCTTCACCCGGACGGCTTCGTCGTCATTGGGACGCCGGAGGGCACGCTCCTGGCGATCGGCACCGACGGGAGGGAGCGCTGGCGCTTGCCGACCGGCGGCAGCGTGAGCGGCGCCGCCTCGATCGCGAACGACGGGACGATCGTCGTCGGTACCGACCGTGGCCAGGTCCTGGCCGTGAGCCCTGCCGGGGTCGAGCGCTGGCGCTTCGAGACAGGCGACGACGTACGGGCGACCCCCGCCATCACGAGCGAAGGGGTCGTGGTGGTGGGCTCCTACGACCGGAACCTCTACGCGATTGGGCCCGACGGGAGGGAACGCTGGCGGCTGGCGACGTCCGGACGCATTCGGGCCTCCGCGCGTATCGACGCCGACGGCCGCATCTACGTCGGCTCGCAGGATGACTCCTTTTATGGCATCTCCCCCTCAGGCGACCTACTTTGGCGTCGCGAGTTGGGACAGGACGTGGACTCGACCGCCGCCCTGGCCGCCGACGGCACCCTTTACGTCGGTGCCGACGACGGCGGGCTCCACGCCCTGCGCTGACCTTGGCCAAGGGCGCATCGACCGCCCAGGCCCATCCTCCATCTCGGACCTTCAGAGTCCTCCTTCTTTACCCCACACACAGAATCCGCACACTCAGGTGTGCCACGCCGCAGGACTCGACTCGTCCCGGCGCGAACAAAGAACATGAAATCCATCGAACCAGAGGCCGTGCTGGAGGCGCTTCGCGCGCGCTCCCCACGGGCCCTACACGTGTCCGAGCTCTGCAAGCATCTCAGGGTGGCCAAGTCGCGCCGCGACGACGTGCTCGACGTGCTCGACGAGCTCGCTTCCCTCGGCTTGATCAACGAGATGCCAGGGAACCGTTACCGCGCCAAGCCCGAACCCAAACGGCGCCCGACGGCGCCCGCCGGAGTGACCTCCGGGGTGCTCCAGATGACCCGGCGCGGCTTTGGCTTCGTCACGCCCGACGACGGACTCGGCGACATCTTCATCCCTGCGCCTTGTGTGGGCGCCGCCCTCCACGGTGACCGCGTCGAGGTCGCTGCCCGACCGAGCCCCAAGGGCCGCGAAGGAGAGGTCGTCGGCGTCCTGCAGCGGCGCCCTCCGCGCATCACGGGCACGCTGACGCGCTCGGGCAAGAGGGTCTTCATCGAACCCCACGACGAGCGCCTGCGGAGCCCCATTCACGTCATCGGCGACCTCCCCGATCGGCACCTCGAAGGACTCGCGGTCGTCGCCGAGCTCAAGCGCTTCCCCCAGAGCACCTCCGACCTTCCGTCCGCCTCGATCGTCGAGCTCCTCGGCGTCCAAGGCATGACCGCCGTCGAGGTCACGAAGATCAAGATCCGCGAGAATGTCATCGAGGAGTTCGACGCGGACGTCCTGGCCGAAGCCCAGGCGCTCCCCGACCGTATCGACGCAACCGCACTGCCGGACACCCGTGACGACCTGCGCTCCCTCGATCTGGTCACCATCGACCCTGCCGACGCCCGCGACCACGACGACGCCATCTTCTGTGAGCGTGACGGCGAGGGCTACCACGTCGTCGTCGCCATCGCCGACGTCTCGCACTACGTGCAGCCAGGCACCGCTATGGACCGCGCCGCCCTCGCCCGAGGCTGCTCGATCTATCTGCCCGACCGGGCCATCCCCATGCTCCCGCCGGAGCTCTCGTCGAACCTCGCGAGCCTGGTGCCCGAGGAAGATCGCCTGTGCATGGGCGTGGAGCTCTGGCTGAGCGCCAGCGGCACCGTGCGGCGCCATCGCCTCTTCGAGGGCGTCATGCGCAGCAAGGCCCGGCTCACCTACGATGGCGTCGCCAAGGCCCTCGAGCTGACGACGGAGGGTCCCCATCAGCCGGCGGCCGTCACGCGGCGGGAGAGCTTGGAGGCGCTCCTCGAGCTCAGCCGCAAGCTCCGGCGCCGCCGGATGCGCCGCGGCGCCCTCGACTTCGATCTTCCCGAGCCTCGGGTCGAGCTCGACGCGATGGGGGTCGAACCAGTCAACGTGCGCCGCAGCAAGGAAGACCCCGGCGTGCGCGATGCCTACCGGATGGTCGAGGAGATGATGCTCCTGACCAATGAGACCGTCGCCGCCGACCTCAAGAAGCACGACATCCCCGCGATCCATCGCGCGCACGCCAAACCCGACGAAAAGAAGATCGCGCTCTTCGCACAGTTGGCCACCGCCCTCGGGTTCGAGGTGGACGTCGAGTCCGCGAGCGACCCCAGGCAGCTCGCGAAGTTCCTCCGCCGCACGGAGAACCACGAGCAGGCGCCGATCCTGCGCTTCCTTCTGCTGCGCTCGATGCAGCAGGCCGTCTACGACACGAACGGCGACATCGGACACTTCGGGCTCGGCACCAAGGACTACCTCCACTTCACGTCGCCGATCCGACGCTACCCGGACCTCGTGGTGCACCGC
>JALVDI010000303.1 GCA_027009115.1 Polyangiaceae bacterium
CCCCCGTCGCTCTCCGGCCGTCGGCGACGTCTTCCTCGCGCAGGAGCGTCGCAGACGCTGGGGCCAGCGCCACGGCGCGCTCGATCCGGTTCTCCAGCTCGCGCACGTTGCCGGGGAAGGGCTGGCTCGACAGCCAGGTGAGGGCGTCCTGGCTCAGCTCGAGCTGGCGTCCCTGGAGCGCGTTGTGCTTGGCCAGCAAATGCCGCGCGATGGGGCGGATGTCCTCGGGGCGCTCTCGCAGCGGCGGGATATGAAGGCGGATGACATTGAGGCGGTAATAGAGGTCCTCGCGAAAGCGCCCCTCGCGCACCTCGTCTTCGAGCACACGGTTGGTGGCCGCGACCACCCGGGCGTCGACAGGCAGCTCCCGGTCGCCGCCGATGGGCCGCACCCGGTGCTCCTGAAGCACCCGCAGCAGCTTCACCTGGAGCGGCAGAGGCAACTCGCCGACCTCGTCGAGGAAGAGCGTCCCACCCTCGGCGGCGCGAAAGAGGCCCTCTTTCTTGCCGCTGGCTCCCGTGAAGGCGCCTTTTTCGTGTCCGAAGAGCTCGCTCTCCATGAGGTTCTCCGGCAGCGCGCCGCAGTTGACGACGACGAAGGGGCCTCGCGCCCGGTCGCTCTGCTCGTGCAGCGCCCGCGCGACGAGCTCTTTGCCGGTGCCGCTCTCGCCTGTGATGAGGACGCTCGTAGGGGCAGGGGCCGCCCGCCCGATGAGCGCCCGCAGCTCGCCCATGGCGCGGCTGACACCGATGATGCCGCTCGGCGTCCCTTCGGCAGCTTCCCGGAGCGCTCGGTTCTCCCCGACGATGGCGCGCTTCTCGATCGCCTTTTCGAGGGTGGCGAGCAGCACATCGTTCCGGAACGGCTTCTCGACGAAGTCGTAGGCACCGGCGCGCATGGCTTCGACCGCGCGGGAGGTCGTGGTGTGCGCCGTGATGACGATGACCTGGGTGCTGGCGTCCCGCGCCCGCGCGGCGGCGAGTACGTCGAGGCCGCTGCCCCCGGGCATCAGCAGGTCGGTGACCACGGCGTCGAAGGGTTCGGCGCGCTCGATCTCAGCCATGGCCTGGCGCGTCCCCTCGGCGAGGGTAACCCGGTAGCCCTTACGCTGCAGGAGGATGCCGAGCATCTCCCTCAGGCTCGTCTCGTCGTCGCAGACCAGGACGCGGGCGCTGTGTTCGGCGGCCACCGGGACGAGGGTGCCGTATCAGAAGCCCGGACGTCGACCGCTGATCTCGTCGGGCGGGCGCAGGGCCAGACCGTGGATGGCCTCGTAGTCGAAGAAGAGCGAGCCATCGGTGGGTTTGCGATCGAGCTGGACATACCCTTGGTGCAGATGAACCGCGCGTACTTCGCCGAGGACCATCGCCCGGCCGGGCTCACCGAGGTAGAAGCTCAGCCGATGTCCCTCCGAAGGCTCGAAGACGGACCCGGAGCTCGTGATCCCGTCGGCTTCTTCCAAGATGCGCGTCAGCGTGCTGCGGTCCATGGGTGCGATGGTTTCTGGCCGCGGCGGACCCGTCAAGCACTGGCGCTGTTCCTGACGCTGCTGGCGGCCTGCGCCCCGCGGGATGTGAGGGTAGGGCGGCGCGCGATGGTTCACGGCGACTTCGATGAGGCCGTTCGGCGTTTCGAGGCGGCCGCTCAGGCCGATCCGCGCAACGCTGTCCGCTGGCTCGAGCTGGCCCGAGCGCGCTTGATGGCCGACGCGCCCGCGGAGGCGCGCCGTGCCTTCGCGCGGCTCGCGGCGCTTCGCCCCTCGGACCCGCGCCCAGTCGTCGAGATGGGTTTCACCCACGAGCTCGAGCGGCGCTACGACTTGGCGCTGCGTTCCTACCTTCGCGCACGGGACCTCGCCCCGGGCGACGCCTACCCCTACCGGGTGCTGGGGACCCGCCTGCTGCGCTGGGGCCAGCCGGAGGATGCCCTGGGGCCCCTGGCGCGGAGCGTGCAGATCGATCCGGGCCACGCCGAGACCTGGAAGGCGCTGGCGTTGGCCCGTTACGCCGTCGGGGACCGGGCTGGGGCTGAGGCCGCGTACCGGGCAGGGCTCGCCCACCATCCCGAGCATCTTGGGCTGCGCCTCGGCCTCGCCGCGCTCCTCGTGAACGCGGGGCGTTACGACGAGGCGCTTGCCGTCTACGACGAGGTGCTCGAGGGGCGCCCCGACTTTGCGGCGGCGCACGCCGGTCGGGGCATCCTGCTGCACGAGCTCGGTCGGGAAGAGGAGGCCGAAGCCGCGTTCGTCCGCGCGGTGCAAGTCGCCCGGGACCCGCGCCGATATCAGGCAAGGCTCACCGCATATCGGCGCCTGCGGGCGGCGGCGCGAAGGGAGCCCCAAGACGGCCGGCCTGCACCCGCTCGAGCCCGCGACTCGACCGTCCCGAACCCGACACCGGCGACGAACTGAGGCCCCGCTCTCTCAGCACCCCTTGTAGCGAGGCGGGCGCTTGTCGCGGAAGGCCGCGAGGGCTTCGAGGCGGTCTTCGCTCGCGAGGGTGAGCTCGTAGCAGCGGCGCTCGTGGAGCAGGCCCGCGTCAAGGGGAAGCTCGGTCGCGGCGTCGATCGCCTCGAGCGCAGCCCGTACAGCGATGGGGGCGCTGTCGGCCAGGGAACGGGCCCAGGCCATCGCGGCCTCCAGGGCGGTCTGTCCTTCGGGAGCGATGGCGTTGACGACGCCGAGGGCCAGCGCCTCGGTGGCGTCGAGGCGCCGTGCCAAGAGGATGAGCTCCTTGGCCTTCGCGGGGCCGACGATCCGTGGGAGGCGCTGCGTCCCGCCGGCGCCCGGAATGATGGCGAGGGACACCTCGGTCAGGCCTACCTGGGCGTCACGGGCCATCACGCGCAGATCGCAGGCCAAGGCCAGCTCCAGGCCGCCGCCGAAGGCCACCCCATTGATGGCGGCGACGACGGGCTTGTCGAGCCGATCGATGGCGTCGAAGCTCGCCCGGTACAGTCCCAGGAAGTCCCGGACGTCCTCGGCGCTCATGTCGCGGCGCTCCTTCAGGTCCGCCCCCGCGCAGAAGGCGCGGTCACCGGCGCCGGTCAGGACCACCGCGCGCACTTCGGGATCCCCGTGGAGCTCGCGTGCGAGCCGGCCCAGCTCCCTCACCGTGGCCCGCGAGAGCGCATTCATCCGCTGGGGCCGGTCGATGGTCCACAGGGCGACGCGGTCCTCGATCTGGACTCGAATGTTCGTCTCGCTCATG
>JALVDI010000304.1 GCA_027009115.1 Polyangiaceae bacterium
CCCACCGGAGCTCGCCGCCGCCCTCGATCGCCTCGAATGGGTCCTCTCGGAGCAGGCAGGCCTGCGCCTCGGCGAGGTGCGCCAACATCGCTTCAGGGGCTCCGTCGCCGAACGCTTCGCGGTCATTGAGCGGGACGGGACCGAACTGAGGGAGCTCTTCGAGACCAGCGCCGGCGTCGTGGGGCCCTCGGTGCCGATCTTCTTCGTGCGGTCGGTCGAAGGGAGCCTCGCGGTCAGCGGCGGCATCCCGGGCCCGATCGGCGTGCCGGGGCTCTCCTCGAGCGGCGTCGCCGTGGGCGTCGAGGCGGCGGAGGGCGCAGACCTCGGGCGCCTCCTCGCGCACGAGCTGGGCCACTTCCTGGGCCTGTTCCACACGACGGAGCTCGACGGCACCACGATCGAAGCCCTCGACGACACTCCGGGGTGCGCAGACGACGCGGACACCAACGACGATGGCCTGGTATCCGTCACCGAGTGCGAGGGCCGCGGCGCGGACAACCTCATGTTCTGGAGCGCCCGAGCGACCGGCACAGTCTTGTCGCCGTCCCAGCGAGCAGTCCTCGGGCGCGCTACCATCCTGCGGCGATGACCGGAGAGGCACGTCCCGTCCGCTTCGCGCTCCGCTCCCGCGGCCGTGAGCTCCCGCTCCCCCTGGGCCTCGTCCGGGTCGGCCAGGACCGCCGCGGCGCCCCCCAAGTGGATACGGGCGAGGCGCAAGGGCCGCACCTGCGGCTGCGCGTCGCCGAAACCGAGGTGCGCGTCGAGACGATCGGCGGACAGGTGCGGGTGGATGGCGGCGAGGTCCCCCCAGGCACGAAGCTGCATCACGGAGCACTCCTGGAGCTCGACGGCGCGCGGCTGCACTTCGTGGACTACCACCATGGCCTCGACGGCGAGACGACCTCCCGGCGAATGCCCGGCGCGGCCGTGGGCTCCACCCTCGAAGCCCTCGCCGACCTCGACGACGCGATCACGAGCGGGCGCTGGACCGAGGCGCGAGACCGCCTGAGCACCCTGGCGATCGAGCTCCCCGCCGGGGTGAGCGCAGGCACCCTCCTCGACGCCATGACCCGCGCCGCCGCCGCCCTGGGAGCAGGCACGCTCGCGCCCCGGTGGATCGACTGGGCGCTCGAGCTCTGCACTCGCCACGACCACGTGCCCTCGTCGTCCGCCGTCGACGCGATCGCCGAGGCCGCGCCGCGCTGCCGGTGGCGCGGTGGCCCCTCCCTCGCGGCCTTGGTGCGCAAAACCCAGGGGCGCGACCCGCGGGAGCTGCTGCGGATCCGTCGCCTCCTCGCCGTCGCGCGCCGGGCGAAGCGCTGAAGAGAGCTTGGTGCCCGCTACCGCAGAACGAAGGCCGCGCGTATCAACGCGCGCTGCTGCGGGAGGAGGCGCCGACCCACCCCCGCCCAGAACATGAGATTGGATCCGTCGAACTCAGCACACTCCTCGGGGAGCAACATGAGGTCGCCGTCCAGATCGCGGTCGAGGGGACAGGACGGGGTCATCGGCAGCGGCTCGAGGACCGTCCCGTCCGACTCCGTCGTGTGGAACAGGCCCAGGAAGTGGCCCAGCTCGTGCGCGAGGACGTCGCCGATCCGGAGCCCGTAGTCGTCGAGCACGTCCAGCGACAGCGCGATGCCAGAGCCGGCGAGGCCGTGCATGCCCCAGGGGCCCGGCACGCCGCCGCTGACGCCCAGGGCCACCTCCATGTCGCGCACGAAGAAGACCGCCACACTCGGCCGCCCGGCCCCCGCGCTCAGAGCGAAGAGCTCGGGCAGCTCCGGCAGCTCCTCTTCGGCGTCGGCCTCGAGGATGGCGAGCTGCCGCCGGAGCCCGCCGACGACCTCGTGCTGGCGGACCTCCCCGAAGCGGATCCCCAAGAGGGTCTCGGCCTCCCCGAGGGCCTCGCGGACCGAGGGCGGACCACGCTCTGAGGCCGGCGCAAGGCCGGCGCCCCCCACGTAGAAGAGGTCGAGATCGAGCACCCGGCCCGCGCCCTCGGATCGCTGCAAGCGCGACACGACGATCTCCGTGGGGGCGCCGACCTCCACGGCCATCTCGTAACCTTCGGAGGCCACCACGCTCGCCGGTGAGTTCGGCAGCAGCACCGTCACCGGCAGAACGAACGGCGCGATCGGGTTGCGGGGGGCCGCCGCGCCAGGCCCCAGCCGGGCGAGATCGAAGAGCACCTGCGGCGAGGCGCCCCGAGTCCGCAGGGAGGTCGGCAGCAGACTGGCGCCGCTCGTCTCGTAGACCTCGAAGGTGCGCCCTCGGACGCCGGCGATCTCGAGGACCGTCGACCCACGACGGGTCCCCAGGGAGGTCCGCGTGACGTCCACCCCCGACGGAACGTCAAAGCGCGCGACGCACCCACGGAGCGTCTGGAGTGCCGCGCGCCCCGTCCGAACGTACAGGGACGCACAGCGTTCCGCGGGACCACAATCCTCGTCGTCGACGCAGGGCGCCACGCAACTCCCGGCCACGACGCACAGCCCGCGGGCACACCCGTCCACATCGTCGCAGAGTGCGCCGTCGTCCGCACCGGGACCGTCGTCGCCACACACCAGCGGCGCCGGCGCCCGATCGGAAGGCGTGAACGCCGGCGACAGCCGGCAGCGTCCCCGCTCGCAGTCCGCGTCCCGCCGACAGGAGGCGACGCCCGCGTCCCGACCCGCGTCGAACCCAACGGCGTCCGGGCGCTCGCCGGCGTCGATCCCCGTCGACGCGTCGTCCGGCGCGCCATCCACCGCAGCGTCCCTGACCCGCGTCGATCCGCGGGCCGCTCGCTCCCCGAGGGAGCTGCGGGCACCGCAAGCGAGCAGCCCCAACACGCCCAACAGGACCGGCAACGAGCGCGCCTCAGTCACCGTCGGTGCCCCCAAGCCGCCGCAGCAGCCGCGTGGCGCGCTCGCGCAGCTCCTGCTCGCCAGGGAAGGCATCCAGGCGATCGAGCACGCGAAGGACCCTTCGGACGGCGGAAGGGTCGGTGTCGTCGAGGGCCCCTTCGAGGGCCGCCTCGAGCACCGCGGTCGGATCGGAGCAGGCGCGCACCTCCCGGAGGAGGGCCCGCACCTCGTCGTCGGCGACGGAAACGAGGGTCACCGGCGGACCGTCGACCGGACTCGACGAGAGGTCCACCCGCGTGGGCGGGCGCCGGACCGGTGCATCGTCGAAGGACTCGTCGCCTTCGAGGAGGTC
>JALVDI010000305.1 GCA_027009115.1 Polyangiaceae bacterium
GTCGTCCGGCTGAAGTAGTCGAAGGGGTGGTCGGGCCGAAGGAACCGCCCGGCCGAAGCAGGCGGCCGAAACGAGCAGGCCCACGACCTACTGGAAGATCGCCGGCACCTTGAGCTCGCTCGGCCCGCTCGACATTCTCGTCGCCGAACCTCGCATGCCGCGGTCGGCCCCGCGCCGTCGCATGCCGCGGGCCCGCTGAGGCTCAAGCACGATGAGCACGGTGGACGCGCTCGTCGGCGTAAGGGTCACCTCACCGCGGCTCCGGTCGCGGCGCGCGTGAATGACGAGCTCCTCGCCGACGGGCGCTTCGAAGGTGCACGGCGTCGGCTCGCACCCTTGCACCTCGCCGCCCTCGACCGTCACCTCGGCCCCGCCCCCGGGCCGCGTCTCGACCGTCACGGGCACCATGCTCGGCTCGGGCGACGCGGGGTCCTCGGTCGCCTCCTCGGGGGACTCCCTCGCCCCTTCCGCCTCGCCTCCCTGCGCCGGATCGGCCGGCACCTCCGCCTGACCCACAGCAGGGTCCGGCGCCCCAGCGACCGGCGAGGGGGCCGGCGGACGCTCCGGCTCCCCTGGGCGAAACGCGAGCCACGCGCCTCCGGCCCCGAGCGCCACGAGCAACACCGCCGCCATCGCGACCCGTCCGCCGCGCCCGCTTGCAGGGGATGGGAACTCGTCGCCGGCGTCGAGGGCCGGCACCGTCCGCGGCCCGCCAGCGCGGGCCTTGACCGGCTCGCCGTACCCAAGCCTCGTCGCGTGGCTCACGCGCCCCGCCATCGCCTCGCGGATGGCTTCGGCGAGCTCGTCCATGGTCTGGTAGCGCTCGTCCGGATCCTTCGCGAGCGCCTTGGCCACGACCATCTCGAGCTCTGGGCTGCACTCCAACTCCGGGTTGACTTCCCGGAGCGGCGGCGGCTCCTCGAACATGTGCTGGGTGAGCACCCCCATGAAGCTATCGCCCACGAAAGGGACCCGACCGGTCAAGCACTCAAAGAGGATCACGCCGATCGCGTAGACGTCGACTCGGTGATCGAGCGGCTTCCCAGCGGCCTGTTCCGGCGACATGTACTCCGGGGTCCCAAAGATCATGCCGGTCTTGGTCAGCTTTCGTCCGGGCTCGCCGTCGGTCTCGATGTTGGCCATCTTGGCGATGCCGAAGTCCACGATCTTCACGAAGTCCGGCCGGCCCGGTCGCTCCACGAGGAAGATGTTCTCCGGCTTCATGTCTCGGTGGACGATGCCCTTCGCGTGGGCCGCCCCCAGGGCGTGACAGCACTGGAGCAAGATGTTCACCGTACGCTCCGGAGGGAGGGTGCGCTCCCGAGCGAGCACGTTCGCCAGGTCCTCGCCGTCGAGGTACTCCATGACGAAGTAGCTCTGGCCGTGCGGCGTCGTCCCGAAGTCGGAGATGTCGACGATGTTCTCGTGGCCGATGCGCGAAGCGCTCTTGGCCTCCTGCCGGAAGCGCTCGACGACCTCCGGGCGCCGCGAGAAGTCCTCCCGCAGCACCTTGATGGCGACCCGCTTCTCGATGACCGTGTGCACCGCCTCGTAGACGAGACCCATGCCCCCCTCACCGATACGGCGCTTGATCTCGTATTTGTCGAAGCTCGCCCCGACGAGCGGATCGTCTCGCTCGCTCTCGCCCTGCATCTGCGAGGGGGTCACGAGACGCGCCGCATCGACCGGGCAGAAGACCTCGCCCCCGCCGTACTCGGCCTTGCAGACTGGGCAGACCTTCTTCATCCGAACTCGGGATAAGCGTCGAAAAGCATCCGTTCGACAGCCGCACGGTACCAGAGGGGTCTTGCCCGGTCAACGCGCGCGCTCGGACTCGAGGGCGCGATTTCCCTTGTCTCTTCACACACTTGCGGGTTTTCCCGATTGCTCTCTGCCCTCGGCTCTGGTACCCGTGTGCGGTGGGCTCCATCCGTGTCCTCGACAGCGCTCTGGTCGACCAGATAGCCGCCGGCGAGGTCGTCGAGCGGCCCTCGAGCGTCGTCAAGGAGCTCCTCGACAACGCCCTCGACGCCGGCGCCACGAGCGTCCGCGTGGAGATCTCGGAGGGCGGTCGTGAACGCATCCGGGTCAGCGACGACGGCGCGGGGATGGACCCCGAGGACGCGGCGCTCTGCGTTCGCCGCCACGCCACGAGCAAGATCGCCCGCTTCGAGGACTTCCGGCGCCTACGCACCATGGGCTTCCGCGGGGAAGCCCTCGCGTCGATCGCCTCCGTCTCCCGGTTCCGCCTGACGACACGCCCCCGGGCTTCCGTCGCGGGAACCGAGGTCGTCGTCGAGGGCGGCGGCGAGCCACGCGTCCGAGAGGTCGGCGCCCCGCCGGGCACCACCGTCGACGTGCAGGACCTCTTCTTCAACGTGCCCGCGCGCCGCAAGTTCCTCAAGGCGCGCCAGACGGAGAGCCACCACGTCGCCGAGGCCTGCCTGCGGGCCGCCCTCGCCTTCCCCTCCCTCCGGCTCGTGCTCACGAGCAACGGGCGCCGGGTGCGCGAGTACTTGCCCGCGTCCGACCGAACGACCCGCGCCCGCGCCGTCTTCGCCGACCAGGCGCTCACTTCGATCGAAGGCCGCCACGACGGCGTCGAGGTCCTCGCCGCGCTCGGCCCACCGTCGCGGGCGCGCAGCGGCGCGCGGCACCTCTACCTCTTCGTCAACGACCGTCCCGTCGTCGATCGTGGGCTCGCCCGCGCCGTCGCCTTCGCGTACGGCGACGCCCTCGAGCTCGGGCGCTACCCCGCCGGCGCCGTCTTCCTGACGCTGCCCCTCGACGAGGTGGACGTCAACGCCCACCCGCAAAAGACCGAGGTCCGCTTCGCGAAGGCCCGCCGCGTCTACGATGCCGTGACCCGCGTCGTCGCCAAGGCCTTGGGGACACGGAGCTGGGGCGGGGGCATCCACGGCTCGGTGAGCTCCCCGGCGGTGGGGCCCGCGGGACGGGGAGCCGCGTTCTGGGACGCTCGCCTCAAGCCCGGGCCCACCCTCGATCGCGACGCTCGGAGCGCGGCCGCCAGGCCCCGGCCGGACGCCCCCACCCTGGACCAACCCAGGGCCGCTTCGCCCCAACCACCGGCCGAGACCGGGCCCGCGCAGGGCGCCCGCCCGGACCGGACGCCCCCCGATCGCTGGGGGCTCGCCGCGGCGCTCGGCGGCCGAGACACGGAGGCGCTCGGCGA
>JALVDI010000306.1 GCA_027009115.1 Polyangiaceae bacterium
CGGGCCGCGGCTCGCCGATGTACTGCGCCTCGACCCGGTCGTGCCACCGTCGGACGACGACGTCGATGGTGTGGCGGGCCCCTTCGTTGCGGAAGAGGCCCCGATGCAGGAAGTGTGTGTGTGGAACGTCCAGCGCATTTTCGGCGGTGGCGTGGACGGTCCCCTCGACGTCGATGATTTGCCGGACCGTCGTGTAGCGCCTGTCGTCGATATGCGGGAAGCGGTAGGGAGGTCGGGTCGGTTCGGCGCCCGCCGTCGGATACACCCAGACGAAGCCGTTGCTTTCCGTGGTGGGAAATGCCTCGACATGGCGGCCCTTGCCTTTGCCGTGGGCTTCGCTGCACAAGCCCGGGACGTGGCGGCAGCGGCCGCCCGTGTCGAACTGCCAGCCGTGGTAGCCGCACTCGAGTCGGCCGCCGGTGACGCGTCCCCGAGAGAGCGGCGCGTTGCGGTGAGGGCAGCGGTCGAGGAGCGCCGAGACTCCTCCGTCGCCGCGGAAGAGCACCAGTGGGATCCCCAAGAGGGTGCGTGAGACAGGCCGCCGCGACACGTCTGCGCTGCGGGCGACGACGTACCAATCGTCGAGGACGCGCGCCACGCTGCTGAGGGGCTTGCAGGTCGGGGGGACGAGCCGCCGTTCGAGCACCATGGCGTGAGTGTAGAGCACATCGCGCCGGCCCGTGGGCCGATCCTTTGGTGTGGTCCGCTTGCAGGATTCAGCCGCCTTCCTCGACGACGACGACGAGGAGCGCGTCGGCCTCGACCTGGTCGCCGGCGCCCACCCGCAGTTCTTGGACGGAGCCCGCGTAGGGAGCGGTGACCGTGTGCTCCATCTTCATCGCCTCCATCACCACAAGCACCTGACCGGTCTCGACACGTTCGCCGACCGCAACCCGGACCTCGACGATCTTGCCGGGCATCGGGGCGACGCAGGCCCCTGGAGGGACTTCGAGGGTGCGTTCGGGAAACCGAGGGATCACGCGCAGGGCCACGCTCTCCGGATCGAGGTGCACCCAGCGGCGATCGCCCTCGGCGACGACTCGCGCCCGCCTTCGCATGCCGCCCACTTCGAAGGCGACCTCGGTGTCGGTGACGCCGAGGAGCGTGACCTCGGAGGTTTCCTCGCCGACCCATACCTCGAACACGCCGGGCCGGTGGCGGTCGTGCACGTACTCGACGCGGATCTCGTCGTCTCCCTGCTCGTAGGCGACCCACTGCCGGGCACGGGGGTTGTTCCGATAGCCCGATGGAACGCTCGGGAGCACCAGGTCCGTCGCCGCCCGCGCCGCGTGGTCGTAGAGCGTCGCCGCGAGGGCGGCGTGCGCCAGGGCCTCGGGGCTCGGCCCCGCGCCGAGCAGCACGGAGGCGTGCTCCTCGACGAAATGCGTGTGGATGTTGCCGGCGCGGTAGGCTTCGTGGTCGAGGATGCGGAGCAGCAGCGCGCGGTTGGTCGTGACGCCTTGCACCGAGAGGCCACGCAACGCTCGCCTCAGGCGCCGCAGGGCTTCGTCTCGATCGACGCCGGTTGCGATGATCTTCGCGAGCATTGGGTCGTAGTGGATGCTGACCTCGCTGCCCGTCTCGACCCCGCCGTCGACGCGCACGCCCGGGAGCTCGGGCAGGTGCCAGT
The DNA here is from genome assembly GCA_027009115.1 of Polyangiaceae bacterium. GTDB lineage: Bacteria > Myxococcota_A > Polyangia > Polyangiales > Houyiibacteriaceae > JALVDI01. The sequence goes on from JALVDI010000306.1 coordinate 1,631, forward strand.
CGGCGATGCGGCCGCTCTGGGGGAGGAAGCCGGCGTCGGGATCCTCGGCGTAGATGCGCGCCTCCAGCGCCGCTCCATCGAGCCGGACTTCGTTCTGTTCGATTCCGAGAGGGTGGCCTTCTGCGACTCGGATCTGCAGCCGCACCAGATCGAGCCCGGTGACGGACTCGGTTACCGGGTGCTCGACCTGCAGGCGCGTGTTCACTTCCAGGAAATAGAACGCTCCATCCGGGGCCAAGATGAACTCGACCGTGCCCGCGTTGCGGTAGCCGATCGCCTGCCCGACCTTCACTGCGGCCTGCCCCATGCGCGCGCGCAGCTCGTCATCGAGGGCGGGGCTGGGGCTCTCCTCGAGGATCTTCTGGTGACGTCGCTGGATCGAGCACTCGCGCTCGTAGAGATGGATCAGCCGGCCGTGGGCGTCGCCGAAGATCTGCACCTCGACGTGCCTCGGGCGTTCGATGTAGCGCTCGATCAAGAGCGTGTCGTCGCCGAAGGCGCTGATGGCTTCGCGCTTTGCGCTCTCGACCGCGGCGTCCAATTCCTCGGGGGCGTTCACCCGCTTCATGCCTTTGCCGCCCCCCCCGGCGCTGGCCTTGAGCAGCACGGGGAAGCCGATGGCTTCCGCCTCGCGGGCAAGGGTCGCGAGGTCTTGGGCGGCACCGTCGTAGCCGGGAACGACGGGGACCCCAGCCGCCGCCACGATGGCCTTGGCCTCACGCTTCGATCCCATGGCGCGGATGGTTGCGCTCGTCGGGCCGACGAAAATCAACCCGGCGTCTTCAAGCGCTTCGGCGAAGTCCGCATTCTCGGCGAGGAAGCCGTAGCCTGGATGGACGGCGTCGGCGCCGGCGCGCTTGGCGGCGTCGAGGATCTTCGCGATGTCCAGGTAGCTCTTGCGGCTCGGCGGCGGGCCGATGCGCACGGCGAGGTCGGCCTCGCGGACGTAGGGCATCGAGGCGTCCGCGTCCGAGAAGACCGCGACGGTCTCGACGCCGAGATCGCGGCAGGAACGGAAGATGCGTCGGGCGATCTCGCCGCGGTTGGCGACGAGCAGCTTGCGGATCGGTCGGATGTTCACGGCGTGGGCTCCGTGGCAGAGGGACGATCGGTGGGACGGGCCGTCGGAACGACGACGAACCCAGTCTTGGCGTGCGGCCAGTAGGTGCGGATCACGCGCAGCTGGGTCGTGTAGCGCTCCGGGCGAAGGGCGTGAGGATCGACGAGGGCCCAGCGCTCGGGGGCGCTGACCCTCGCCACGAGAGCGCCGACGGCGACCCGCGGGTGGAGCGCAGCGCCGGGCCCCCGGCCTCGTGCGAGGTGGAGGACGCCCTCGGGCAAGTCGCCGACGGAGTTCGGAGCGACCATCGCGCCGAAGAGGAGCTCAGCGCCGCCCGCTCCCCCAGCGACGAGATGCCACGCCGGGCCCGTGTCGAGGGAGAGCGCGGCCAGCTCTTCGTCGAAGAGCTGTGCGAGCGATGCGAACTCGCGCTCCTGGCGGAGCAGTAGCTCGCTCGGGTAGGGGTCGAAGCGGCCGAAGGCGTTCTTGCCCTCGTCCTGCGTCGCGGAGAGCTCAAGGGTACCCAGGACGTACTCGAGGTTCCCTTCCATCGCGTCGAGTTGCGGCCGCAGCGGCATGACGCCGGGCATGTAGCGCGGGGGGATGTCGCCCCCGTCGTCCGCCGAGTATTCGAGATCGACCCAGCGCATGAGCAGCAATTGACCGGCGCTCTTGCCGGCCGGGATGGGTTCGCGCAGGCGGCGCCCGTGGATGAGGCATGCCTGGGACGACCATCGTTGCAGCAGCCACTCCATGCCGATGTGGATCAGTGTCGGAACACGCCCCAGCTCGTCGTACCGCGGACGGGGGCGTTGTACGCGGCGCTCAGGGAGATGGCCACGACGGTGCGGGTGTCGCGGGGATCGATGATGCCGTCGTCCCAGAGCCGCGCCGTCGCATAGAGCGCGTGCGACTGCTTGTCGATCGTCTGCTCGGTCATCGCTTTCATCACCGCGAGGCGCTGCTCGTCGACCTCCAGGCCTTTCTTGGCTGCGGCTTGCCGCTGGATGATGTCGAGCACTCCGGCGAGCTGCTTGCCGCCCATGACCGCGATGCGGTGGTTGGGCCAGGTGAACAGGAAGCGCGGCGCGTATGCCCGGCCGCACATGCCGTAGTTGCCCGCGCCGTAGCTCGCGCCCGTCATGATGGTGATCGCCGGCACAGTGCTGTTGGATACGGCGTTGATGAGCTTGGCGCCGGCCTTGATGATGCCCTCCTGCTCGTACTTCTGGCCGACCATGAAGCCCGTCGTGTTCTGCAGAAAGAGCAGCGGGATGTCGCGCTGGTTGCAGAGCTGGATGAACTGCGCCCCTTTGTTCGCCGACTCCGAGAAGAGGGTGCCGTTGTTCGCGAGGATGCCCACGGGGAAACCGTGGACGTGCGCCCAGCCGCAGACGAGGGTCTTGCCGTAGAGGGGCTTGAACTCGCTGAAACGCGAGCCGTCCACGATGCGGGCGACCACCTCCCGTGGGTCGAAGGGCACGCGCACGTCCGCCGATGCGATGCCGAGCAGCTCGTCGGGGTCGTGGATGGGTTCGTCGATGGGTCGCGGGCGCCGCCGCGCCGCTTTGCGCCATTCGAGGTGGGCGACGATCTCCCGGCCGAGGCGGATGGCGTCGAGCTCGTCTTCGGCCAGGTAGTCGCTCACGCCGCTGATCGTCGCGTGCATTTCCGCGCCCCCGAGGGGCTCGTGGTCCGTGTCTTCGCCGGTCGCCATCTTCACGAGGGGCGGCCCGGCCAGGTAGACCTGCGCTTGCCGTTTGACCATCACGACGTAGTCGCTCATCCCCGGCAGGTAGGCGCCGCCAGCCGTGGAGCTGCCGAAGACGAGGCAGAGGGTCGGGATGCGGAGCTTCGAGCGTCGCGTGAGGTCGCGGAAGCCTCGGCCGCCAGGGACGAAGATCTTGTCCTGGTTGGGGAGGTCGGCGCCGGCGCTCTCGATGAGGCTGATGTGCACCATCCGGTTCTGCTCGGCGATCTCGGCGAGCCGCCCACTCTTGAGCATGGTCACCGGCGTGATCGCGCCCCCCTTCACCGTTGCTTCGCTCGCGGTGATCACACACTCGACGCCGCTGACTTTTCCGATGCCGCCGACGACGGCTGTGCCGGGTGTCTCGCCCTTCATGCCCCAGCCGGCGAGGGCGCCGATCTCGAGGTAGTAGCTGTCCGGGTCGAGGAGGAGCTCGATGCGGTCGCGGGGGAGGATCTTGCCCCGCGCGCGGTGGCGCTCGACGTACTTCTCGCCGCCGCCCTGGTTGGCCTTCGCGAGGGCCTCGCGGAGCTCCCGCAGGCGCTGCAGGGCCGCCTCGCGGTTGGCCACGAACGTCTCCGAGCGGCGGTCGAGCTTGCTCGGCAGCACGGGGTAGGGGTGCTCGTGCACGGCCGGATGGTCCGAGCGCGGAGTGCGGGTGTCAATGGGAAAATGAATGGCGATTCAGTGCGCCTGCGTCCCTTCCACAACGCACGAAGCCGGCGCCCAGGGGCACCGGCCTCGCGGAGGGATGCGCGCCGATCAGCCGTTCTTCGCTTCTTCGCGCTTGCGGACCTCCTCACGGACCTTTTCGAGGATGTGCGGCGGGACCGGAGCGTAGTGGCTGAACTCCATGGAGAACTGGCCACGGCCGGAAGTCATCGAGCGCAGGTCGCCGATGTAGCCGAACATCTCGCTCAGCGGCACGTCGGCCTTGATGCGCACGCTCATCGGGCCCGGCGCCTGGGCCTTGACCATGCCGCGGCGGCGGTTGAGGTCGCCGATGACGTCGCCGACGTTGGCGTCCGGCACGTAGACGTCGACCTTCATGACGGGTTCGAGTAGCTGCGGGCTGGCTTTGGGCATCGACTGGCGATAGGCGGCCTTGGCGGCCGTCTCGAACGCCATCTGCGAGGAGTCGACGGCGTGGAAGCCGCCGTCCGTGAGCGTGACCTTGAAGTCGAGGAGCGGGAAACCGCACAGCGGCCCCTTCTCCATCATCGTGCGGAAGCCCTTTTCGACGGAGGGGATGAACTCCTTGGGGACGCGCCCGCCGACGACCTTCGACTCGAACTGGAAGCCGCTGCCGGGCTCCAGGGGCTCGATCGTGTAGTCGATCTTCGCGTACTGGCCCGAGCCGCCGGTCTGCTTCTTGTGCGTGTAGCTGTCGCTGATCGTCTTGGTGATCGTCTCGCGGTAGGCGACCTGAGGCGCGCCGACCTCGGCCTCGACGCCGTGGGTGCGCCGCAGGATGTCGACCTTGATGTCGAGGTGCAGCTCGCCCATGCCCTTCATGATCGTCTCGCCGGACTCTTCGTCGACGGAGACATGGAAAGACGGGTCCTCGGCGACCATCTTGCCCAAGGCCACGCTCATCTTCTCGCTGCTGGCCTTGTCCTTGGGGATGATGGCCATCGAGATGACCGGGTCGGGGAAGACCATCGGCTCCAGCGTCGCCGGGTTCTTCGGGTCGGCCAGGGTGTGCCCCGTGCGGACGTTCTTGAGACCCACGATCGCGACGATGTCGCCGGCCTGCGCCTCTTCGACCATCTCGCGGTCGTCGGCGTGCATCTCCACCATGCGGCCGATCCGCTCGGTCTTGCCGGTGGCCGTGTTCAGCAGCGTGTCGCCCTTCTTGATGGTGCCCGAGTAGACGCGCGTGAAGGTGAGGGAGCCGAAGCGGTCCTCGACGATCTTGAAGGCGAGGGCGCGCACCGGTCCGTTCGGGTCGACGATGGCCTTCTTGCCCGTCTCGTTGCCTTCGAGATCCATCTCCGGTTGGGGCTCGACCTCGGTGGGGTCCGGGAGGTAGTCCACGACGGCGTCCAGGACCTGCTGGACACCCTTGTTCTTGAAGCTCGAGCCGCAGTAGGTGGGGAAGAAGAGCAACTCCCGGGTGCCCTTGCGGACGCACGCCTTGATCGTCGGGACGTCGAGCTCCTCGCCCTCGAGGTAGCGCTCCATCACGCTGTCGTCGGCCTCGACGGCGGTCTCGATGAGCTCTTGGCGGTACTTCTCCACCTGCTCCTTCATGTCCTCGGGGACCTCCTGGACCTCGAACTTTTCGGGGTCACCGGAGTCGTCCCAGACGTAAGCCTTGCGTTCGAGGAGGTCGACGACGCCGACGAACTCGGCTTCGGTGCCGATGGGCAGCACCATCACCAGCGGCTTGGCGCCCAGGAGGGTCTTGATCTGGTCGACGACGCGGTAGAAGTCGGCGCCGAGGCGGTCGAGCTTGTTGACGTAGATGATGCGGGCGACCTTCGACTCGTTGGCGTACCGCCAGTTCGTCTCCGACTGGGGCTCCACGCCGCCGCTGCCACAGAAGACGCCCACGCCCCCGTCGAGGACCTTCAGCGAGCGGTAGACCTCGATGGTGAAGTCGACGTGTCCCGGGGTGTCGATGATGTTGAGGCGGTGGCCCTTCCACCAGCAGGTCGTCGCCGCCGACTGGATGGTGATGCCGCGCTCCTGTTCCTGCTCCATGAAGTCGGTCGTCGCGGCGCCGTCATGGACCTCACCGATCTTGTGGATCTTGCCGGTGAGCTTGAGGATGCGCTCGGTGGTCGTCGTCTTGCCGGCATCCACGTGTGCGAAGATGCCGATGTTCCGGTATTTGGTGAGGTCCTTGGCCATGATTCTCTCGGGGTCAGACAGGGGCCCGCTCGTGCGGGGCCAGGTTCCGGGGGCCTTCTGACACAGGTTCGGCCGTTCGTCGCGCGATAATTTCGCTTCGGTACGGGAGAGTGGATCGGGGGCCCGTGCGGGGTCGCCTCAGCTCTCGGGGGGGGCGAGCAGGGCGCGCACCCGGCGGACGAGCTCTTTGGGCGGCAGCGGCTTGCGCCACCAGGCGTCCGGCGCGCTGCCACCGGCACCGAGCTGTTCGGGGGTGGCCGCCGAGAGGATCACGAGCCGCGCGCCCCGCTGCCGTGGGAGAGCGCGTGCCCGGGCGCAGAGCTCGGGCCCCGTGGTGGTGGGCATCATCGCGTCGAGGAGGATCACGTCGAAGGGCTCGGCCTCCAGCGCCGCGAGGGCTTCGTCCCCGGTGGCCGCCGTTCGGACCTCGAAGCCGCCCATGCGCCCCAGGGCGAGGTGCATCATTCGCAAGATCGCTCGGTCGTCGTCGACCACGAGCACGCGAGGCTTCCGTGCCGTGGCGCCCTCTGGGGAGGCGGCGGGGGCCGCAGCGGAGCCGGAGTCCGTGCGTTTCGCTGCGGCCGCGACGGCTCGGGCTTCCGCCAGCGCCTCGGCGACGGTGGCCAGACGCCCCTCGGCGGCGGCGGTCTCGACCTCCCTCATCAGTGCCTCGAGCCTGGGCTGGCCCATGGCTATGCCCCGGATCTTGTGCGCCGCGCGCCGCACCTCCTCGAGGGCGGCCCGATCGCCGCGGCGAGCGCGCCCGGCGGCGTCTTCGAGGGCCTTGGCGCGCGCCGCCAGCCCAGCTTCCGTCTTGCGGCGGAGGGCGGCGAGCTGCGCGTCGAAGGCGCTCAAGCTGTCTTCGCCTTGAGCCACGGCCTCTCAGTTTGGCACGATTCGACCAGTGGCGGTCGACGACGAGGATCTCCTGCAGGTCCAAGCTGCGGAGGTGTACGACCTCGACGTACCCGCCGGCACCGTCATCGACGGCGCCTACCGCGTCAGGCGCATGATCGGCCGCGGGGGTATGGGCCTGGTGCTGCTCTGCCGGGACGACACGCTGGCCCGAGACGTGGCCGTCAAGATGATCGCACCGGACGCCCTGGGGGCCGACGCGAGGAAGCTCTTCCTGACCGAGGCAAGGGCGATGGCGGGAGTTCGCCACGAGAACGTCGTCCAGATCTTCAGTTACGGCGAGCACGAGGAGCTCCCGTACTTCGCCATGGAGTACGTCCCCGGATTCAGCGTGGCGGACTGGCTCGAACGGCAGGACACAGGGGAGGCTCCGCCCTCCGTCGACGAGGTGCTCGGCGTGCTCGACCAGGCGTGCCGTGGACTGTCGGCGATCCACGCGGCGGGCATCGTGCACGCCGACGTCAAGCCCGGGAACATCCTCGTGGGGCCCTCGTTTCGCGTTGCGCTCACCGACTTCGGGCTCGTCCGCGGCCTCGGCGAGGTAGAGGACAACGACCTCATCGTCGGCACGCCGGCCTACATTGCGCCGGAGGTCGTCTACTCGCGGCAGCCGGTCTTCGACCGCCGCGCCGATGTCTTCGCGCTGGCGGTCACCGCCTACGAGCTGCTCACGGGGAAGCTGCCGTGGCCCATCGAGGACGTGGGGCAGCTCTTCGAGGTCCACATGCGTCACGAGCCGCTGACGCCTCCGAGCGAGCTGCGCCCGGACTTGCCGCCGGTGTTCGACGGGGTGTTGGCTCGGGCGCTCTCCCGCGATGTCCGCGAGCGCTACCCTACGACCCAGGACTTTCGCCGGGCACTCCTCGAGGCGCGGCAGAGGGCTGCTCCCGTCGCGAGCGGTGTCCGGGTGTTGATCGCGGACGACGACGCCGACTTCGTCGAGGTTGCCCGGGCGTCGCTCGAGATGGCCTTCCCCGGCGCGCGGATCGAGTGCGTCGGCGATGGACAGGCGGCGTTGGCGGCGCTGGACCGCAAGCGCCCGTCCCTCGCCGTCATCGACCTCGACATGCCCGGTCTCAATGGCGTGGAACTGACGGCGGCCATCCGCGGGCGCGACGCTCTGCGCAAGATGCCCATCCTCGTCGTGACGGCGACCGGTGGCGGCGCTGACTGGCGGCTCTTGCAACAGCTCGGGGCGGACGGCTTTCTCGTCAAGCCGCTCGACCCCTACGCTCTCATCGCCATGGCCCGCCGCGTGATCTGAGCGTCGCCCCTTTGCTTCCGAGCGCCGATGCGTTATGCCCGTCGGCCAGCGAGGTCCTCATGCGTCTTCTTCTCGGTGTCTTCGTCGTGTCTCTCATGGGTTGCAGCGAGCGGGTCGACCGCTGGCCGGGAGATGGCTGCCAGCCGGCCTGCGTCATCATCGACACCGAGGGAACGAACGAGCAGGATCTGCGCGCCGTGTGTCTGACCCCCGGCGAAGAGGTGGGCGCCTGTGCCGAGATGGGCCTCAACACCGTCGTGTGCGAGAACGAGGGCGACATCCCTACCTGCGACACCGAGGACGGCAAGCCTCGCTGTCTGGGTGGGCCGGTCGAGCGCCCGATCTGCGCTCCCTGAGGGACTCCTCGATCCTCGCTCGCACGCCCTCGACTCGCGCCGGGTCCGCTGCGTTTCGCGCGTCGACGCGGCAGCAAGTCCGCGTGCAGCGGACGACGTAGGTCGGTGCCTCGAAGCGGGCGGACTCGACGCTCCATCCTCGCGGACTGAGCCGCACGCCGGCGACGTGAACGGAGCCTGGGCCGAGCATCGCCCGCAGCTCGCCTCCACGGACGAAGAGTCGCGCCACGCGCCAGGGGTTGCGCATTGCGAGCAGCACCTGGCGCTCGTCGCTCGCGACGAGCCGGGCCTCGACTCCGAGCCAGCGCGTCCGTTCGATCGAGACCGACGCCTCGGGTTCGAGGGCATGCAGGTGGGCGGCCTCCTCGTCGGCGAGGGCTTCGAGGGTCGCGGCCAGCGGGGCGCCGCTCAGCCGCAACTCCGCCCGCTCCGAGCCTCCCGGTCGGCGGCGCCAGCGCACCTCCGCCACCGCGAAGGCCTCCGCCGGGAGCTCGGCGCGCAGCGGGCCGAGCGCGACCTCGGCCCAGCCCTCGACGCCCACGGGCACTGTCGTCGCGTCGCGGGTGGGAGCCGTCGCGCAGCCAAGGGCCAGCAGGGCCAGGGCCGCGCTCCGGGCGGGGCAGCGCGTCAGTCGATGGTCGTGCAGACGGCCTCGATGGGTCCAGCGTCGTTGTTGTCGGGGCGGCATTCGTTGAAGCCGACGAGGGGGCTGTCGTCGGGGGCGTTGGCGCGTGCCGAGAAGACGAAGAGCTCGAGCTCCCGGCCGCTGGGGATGGGCCAGCTCAGGGAGAGGACCTCGCTCTCGCCCGGCAGCAGAGGGCGCGAGGTCGTCAGCCGTCCGATGGCCACAGCGCTGTCGCCGGTGCCTTCGTAGAAGGTCACCGGAATCCCCGCCGGCGCCCCCGCGCGGCCTCGGTTCGACACGCGCACGGAGAGCTCGAAGAAGACGGGGCAGTCCGAGGTGGCGGCTTGCAGGTCGACGAGCACCACGTCCGGCGCGTCGAAGAGGCCGTCGGGCTGGACGTTCAGGCGGAAGGTGTTCAGGCGTGGCTCGGTCCAGTGCGGGGTCTCCTCCCGCGGCACCGTGCCGTCCTCGTTGATGTTCGTCACATGGTAGGTGTGCTGGTTGAAGATCCGTCGGGTGCGTACCCACTGGTTGGTGGGGTGCCCGAAGACGTGGATGCCGTGCGAAGGGGGGTCGCACCGGAAGGCATAGTCGTTTTCCATGAGCACGATCTCCGCGTGATCGTCGTTGTCCACGTCCACCACGATCGGGAACTCGTAGAGGGTACCGCTCGTGTTGCAGCGCTCGCGGAAGACCGATCCGTCGGTGCCACGGAAGACTCGGAAGGCGAGCTCGTCGTTGTAGAGGACCTCGGCGACGCCGTCGCCTTCGAAGTCGAAGAGCGAGGAGCCCGTGACGCGGCTGGAGCGGTCCTGGGTGATGAAGTGCCAGTTGAGGCTGCCGTCCGCGTCGAAGACGACGTAGGCGTAGCCGCCCGCGAAGGCGATCTCGGGCTCGGGGTCTTCGTCGAAGTTGCCGATGGTGGGCGGTCCTCCGCCCCGCGCGGCGTCGCGAGTGGGATCGTGGGCCATCTCCGCAGCGATGGCCGCGGCGACGACAGGATCGGACGTCGGGTTGATGTCGAAGGGGCCCCACACCGTCGCGCCGGTCGCTCCGTCGAGGGCGCGGATCGAGTGGTCGGTGTCCGTCACCAAGATCACCTCGGGCAGCCCGTCGAGGTTCAGGTCCGCGACGGCCGGATAGCCCCCGGAGGGGATGGCCGGTGCGCCCGGTGCGTCGGCGCTGCGGTCCCACAGAAGGCTTCCGTCGATCTCGAACGCCACCCCCGAGCCCACGATCTCGAGATCGCCGTCGCTGTCGAGATCGGCGAGCGCCGGGTAGGCGGTGTTGCCCACGCGCGCGACTACGGTCCCGTCGGCATGGACGATCGAGGAGCGCGTGACGATTTCGGGGACGCCGTCCCGGTCCATGTCGCCCACGGCGGCGGCCCCACCGCAGCTCACGACCGATGGGGCCGTGTCAAAGCGACGCAGGACCGTTCCGTCGGACGCGAGGATCAGTAGGTAGTAGTCGGTAGCCGCCGTGGCCGACGCACCGCAGGCGATGACCTCGGGGCCGGGGGAGCTCGGATCCACGTCTGCGAGGGTGAGCTCGGCGCCTGGGTGCACCCGATAGCCGGGGTCCGTGGTCGGCCAAAGGCGGGCGCCGCCGTCGCCGCGGATCGCGCGGACGATGCCGTCGTAGCGGTAGTTCGAACCGGCGAAGGTGCTGAAGACCACGTCGGGGATGTCGTCGGCGTCGATGTCGCCGTCGCCGTCGTCGTCGCTGAGGTTGGCGACCATGGGCGCCATCATCACCTGGTCGTAGGCGGGCAGGACGTCAGGGTCGCCGGTCCACGACCACTCTTGCTCGTAGACGAACTCCTCGACCGCGGGCACGTACTCGCAGGCCTCGCCGCTCGTGTCCCGCGGTAGGCAGCGGCCGACGGTCGTCTCGCAGTACTCGCCCTCGGCGCAGTCGAAGCGGTTCGCGCAAGGGGCGCCGGGCTCGGTGCACGTGCCGAGGTAGCAGAGCTGGCCGCTGGCGCAGCACGTGGCCGAGGCGCCCTCGCCGCAAGGGGCCTCGTCGTCGGCGCAGCTCAGCACGCAGCGGTCCGCGACGCATTCCTGGGTCGCCCCACAGCACGCGCCGCCGCAGAGGTCGGCGGGTGCGCAGCAGCGCTCGCCGCCGCAGACCTCGCCCAAGCTGCAGCAAAGCTCGCCGCAGCTTCGCGAGGGCGCGCACACCGCGGCGTCTTCGGTCCCGCCGTCGCCGCTGGGCCCGCCGTCGCCGCTGGGGTCCGGCGCCGGCCTGCAGCGCCCATCGATGCAGAACAGTCCGCCGGTGCAGTCGGCGGTGACGGTGCAGGTGCCCTCGTCGGGGCCCGAGCCGCCGCAGCCCGCGGCGATTGGGACGAACAGGGCGAGGACGGCGAGGGGAGGCCAGCGCATGGAGGCAGCGTATCACCTCGCTGGGGCGGGCCGGGTCACACTCGCCGGCGGCGCCGGTGCCTCAGGCCCCACAGCAGCAGCCACGCCCCCGAAGCCAACGGCCCGCCGCCGGTCGTGTTGCAACTCGCGCACCCGCCTCGGGCCGGTGGTGCGTTCGGCTCATGTTCCTCGTCGACAGGCGCGTCTCCAAGGGGGTCGACCGGTGTGACCCCTGCGCCCAGCCACGCGAAGTCCTCCGCGGCGTCGTCCGCCGGGCGCGTCCGCTGGCAGAGGTCCGTCCGCAGGGTGCCTTCGTCGCCTTCGGCGTAGATGAGCCAGTAGCTCTCTGGCCGTAGCGCCACGCCGCAGAGGCTCGGCTCGGTGGGCGTCCGCACCGTGACTTCCTCGGCGCGTACGCCTTTCCACGCGCGGGTCACCCGAAGGCGCGCCACGAGCGTGTCGGCCACTCGGTCGATCGCGACGACCCGCCCCTCGAACACCGCGGCCGCCTGCCGCGCCGCTTCCTCCGGGCTGCGCTGCGCGCAGGAGCAGGCGGCCGCGCGGGTGGCGGCTCCAAGGTGGCCGAGGCTGAGCAGCGTGAGGGTGGCGAGGAAGGGCAGGGGGCCGCGCATCGTGGTCTCATCCTCGGCGTTGACAGGGTGGGGAGCGCCCGCTACAACGCTCGCCCGCGTGAGGCTAGCCCAAAGCGCGGCGCGTTGACATCCAACGTTCATCGGAGAGGTGGCCGAGTGGTCGAAGGCAACCGCTTGCTAAGCGGTCGTGGGGTCAAAAGCTCCACCGCGGGTTCGAATCCCGCCCTCTCCGCCGGCTTGCCTTGAGCTGCTTGACGAAGTGGCGCCTCGGGCTATAGTCCGCGTCCCTTCAGGACCCGTAGCTCAATGGATTAGAGCACTGGTCTACGGAACCAGGGGTTAGAGGTTCGAGTCCTCTCGGGTCCGCCAACGGGCTTCGGCGTCTTCGCCGGAGCCTTTGGTTTTTTTCAGGAGGCTCGTGCGGCCATGAGCGAGTGGGACGACGAGCGTTTCATGCGGGCGGCGCTCGCCGAAGCCGAACGGGCGGTGCAACGCGGAGACGTGCCCGTGGGCGCCGTGGTCGTGCAGGACGACGCCATCCTCGGGCGCGGACACAACCTCCGCGAGCTCGCTCAGGACCCGACCGCTCACGCGGAGCTCGTGGCGGTCCGCAAGGCGGCGGCGCGGCTCCGTAGCTGGCGGCTCGTCGGTGCGACGGTTTACGTGACCCTCGAGCCGTGCCCGATGTGCGCCGGGATGCTCCTGAACGCGCGGGTTCGCCGGGTGGTGTGGGGCGCCGACGACCCCAAGGCCGGCGCGCTACGCTCGCTCTACACGTTGGGCGACGATCCGCGACTGAACCATCGCTTGGAGACCCGCGGAGGCGTGCTCGCGGACGAGTGCGGCGCCATCCTTCGACGGTTCTTCGGGCGGTTGCGCGCGCGGCGCCGTTCCTGAGTGCTCAGGCGTTGACAGCCCCCCGCGCGATGCTAGCTTCGCCCGCGGAGAGCTGGCCGAGTGGTCGAAGGCGTTTGATTCGAAATCAAATGTACCGGTAACGGTACCGTGGGTTCGAATCCCACGCTCTCCGCCAAGTCCACGTCGCCTTCGTGGGCGGCAACTGCTCTTTGTCAACGACGCGCGTGTGAGGTGGCTCGATGGAGCCCGCCTCAGGGACGTCGTGGAGGTGCGACCGCCTCCATGGAGGGGTGACCGAGCGGTCGAAGGTGCACGATTGGAAATCGTGTGTGCCGAAAGGTACCGAGGGTTCGAATCCCTCCTCCTCCGCTGGTCCTGCCAACGCTGGCCCGTGAAACCCGCCAGGCCCGGAAGGGAGCAACGGTAGCGGTTACCAGCGTGTGGCGGGACCTTTTTTAATTCGGTCGCGTTTGCTTCGGTCGCGTTTGCTTTGGTCGCGCCCATGCTCCCCTTCGACTCGTATCCTCTCTACGCCTACGCCGTCGTCTTCGTCCTGGCTTTCGGCATCCTCAGCTTCCCGCTGCTGTTCTTCGTCACCGCCCCCTACGGGCGCCATTTTCGCAGCGGTTGGGGACCGACGGTGCCCGCCAAGCTCGGCTGGCTCGTGATGGAGGCGCCCTCGCCGATCGGTTTCGCGATCGTCTACTTCATGAGCGACCGCGCTTTCGAGGCGGTGCCTCTCGCGCTCTTCGGGCTCTGGCAGCTCCACTACGTTGACCGCTCCTTCGTCTTCCCCCTCCGCATGCGTGGCCGCGGCAAGCGCAAGCCCCTCCTGACGGTCGCCCTTGCGGTCCTCTTCAACGGCGTCAACGGCCCCATGAACGCTTACGCCCTCACCGAGGTCGCGCCGCACCTATCCGCGGCCTGGGTCCGCGATCCGCGGTTTGGGGTCGGGCTCCTCCTCTTCTTCGCGGGCTGGGCCATCAACCACCACTCCGACGCCATCCTCCGCAACCTCCGGCGGCCCGGCGAGACGGGTTACAAGATCCCTTACGGCGGGCTCTTCCGTTGGGTGAGTTGCCCCAACTACCTCGGGGAGATCGTCGAGTGGACCGGCTACGCGATCGCGTCGTGGACGGCGGCCGCGTGGGCCTTCGCGTTCTTCACGGCCGCCAACCTCTTGCCGCGGGCGGTCGCCCATCACCGCTGGTACCGCGCGAAGTTTCCGGGTTACCCCAGGGAGCGGCGCGCCCTGCTCCCGGGGCTGCTCTGAGCTCGCTCTTCCCGTCCCGTCCTGCCTTGCTGCCCGCGGCCGAAGCCACCATCTTGCCGCTGTGCGCGTGTTGGTCACGGGAGCCACCGGCTTCGTCGGGGAGGCGGTCGCTCGACGGCTGCTCGCCGAAGGCCACGAGGTCTGTGCCCTCGTCCGCGACCGCGAACGCGCCCGCCCCCTCGAGGAGCGCGGCGTCCAGCTGTGCGAAGGGGAGCTGGGCGATCCGGCGTCCATCGCGCGCGCCGCTGCGGGCTGCGAGGTCGCCGTTCACGCCGCCGGCGAGAGCTCCCACCGCGCGTCACCTCGGGCTCTGGGGTGGATCAACGTCGCCGGCACCGAGAACGTCGTCCGAGGTGCGCGGCACGGCGGCGTCCGCCGTCTCGTTCACGTGAGCTGCGTCGACGCCACGATCACGCCGGGGCCGCGGGTTGGCTGGGACGAGGACCGCCTTCCGGTCCAGGGCCCTTTCACCGCCTTTGGGCGCAGCAAGCTCCAGGCCGAGGAGCTCGTCGTCGGCGCCGGCGGCCGTGGGAGCGCGACGCCCTTCGAGACGCTCGTCCTCCGCGCCGGGCAGGTCTGGGGGCCGGGGGACCTCTCGTCGCTTCCGGTGCTCGCCCGCGAGGCGCTGGAGGGCGGCCTGGCCCTCTGCGGCCGCGGCGACAACCTCGTGGCGACGACCTACGTCGGCAACCTCGTGGCCGCGATCCTGCGTGCCCTCGACGCACCGGACGCCGCCGGCGCGGTCATCCACGTGACGGACGCGGAGATGACGCTGGCTCGCGAGTTCTACGGGGAGCTCTGCGCCGCCCTCGGCGCGCCGCCCCCGCGGCGCAGCGTCCTCGGCTTCCGCGCGGAGCTCGCACGGGCGAGGCTTCGCCGACGCCTCGGCCGCCCCGGACCCTGGCCGACGGATGCGGTGCGCCGGGGTCAATCCAGCGCTTTCGACCAGAGCCGCGCGCGCGCCCTCCTCGGCTTCGAGCCACCGGTTTCTCAGCGGGAGGGCTTCGCCGCGCTTCGCGCGTGGGTCGTCGAGCGGGGCGGGGCCCGCGCCATCGCCGCCGCCGCACGCGAGCCTGCGACCGACGCCTCCGTTGCGGCGCAGATCCGCCTGGCCGAAGAGGGCTGAGCGTGCGCCTGGCCATCGCGCGCTTCAGCGCCTACGGCTTTCTCAAGAACCAGCGTTACTTCGAGCCCTTCCTCGCGTTGGCGTTGCTCTCGTGGGGGGCCAGCTTCGCGCAGATCGGGCTGCTCGTGGGGCTACGCGAGCTCGTCCGCAATCTCTTCGAGGTGCCTTCGGGGGCTGTCGCCGACCTCTGGGGTCGGCGGCGGGCGATGGTCCTCGCCTTCAGCGTCTATCCCCTCGGCGTGGCGCTGATGCCTCTGGGCGGCCAGGAGCACCCGTGGCTGTGGGGCGTGGCGATGGGCTGCCTCGGCCTCGGCGATGCGTTCCGTTCGGGCACCCACAAGGCCCTGGTCTTTGCCTGGCTGCAGCAGCAAGGGCGGGCCGCCGAGCGGACGAAGGTCTACGGCTACACGCGCTCCTGGTCGCGGCTCGGTTCGGCGGCGTCGATTCCTCTTGGGGTGGGCCTGCTGCTCGTGACCAAAGACTACGCCTGGACCTTCTGGGCGACGTGCGTGCCCTGGACCCTCGACCTGATCAACCTGGCGACCTACCCGCGGGAGCTCGAGGGAGCGCGGGAGGAGCGTCGGGCGCGCGGGGTCGGCCGGCACCTGCTTGCGGCGCTCCGTGAGGTCCTCGGTCGGCGGCGGCTGCGGCGGTTGCTCCTCGACGCCGCGGCCTTCGAGGGGGTCCACAAGGCGACCAAGGAGTACCTGGCGCCGGCGCTGCTCGTGGGGCTGGGGATGGGCGAGCTCGATCTTGGAGCCGCTGGGGTGGGGGCGTCCTTCGTCGGCGCCGTCTACTTCGCGACGCACCTGCTGGGTGCGGCGGCGTCGCGGCGCGCCTACCGGGTCGAGGCCTGGCTCGGCGGCGGCGATGAGGCCCTCGCCCGCTTGGGCGCGGGGCTCGTGGGGGCGATGGCGCTCGCGGCGGCGGGGGCCTGGGTGCCGGCGCTGACGGCGGCGGGTCTGGTGGCCGCGGCATGGCTCCACGACCTCTTCCGGCCCGTGCTCGTGGGCCGTATCGACGCCGAGAGCCAGGCGGTCGGCAAGGCGACGGTGCTCTCCCTCGAGTCGCAGGGCAGCTCGCTGACGGCGGTGCTGCTGGCGCCGGCGGTGGGCCTGGCCGTGGATCAGGCGCGGGCGCTCGCGAGCGGGCGCGGCCTGTGGGCCGTCGGTCTCGTCGGGGGGTTGGTGGCGCTGTCGCTGCTGCGTCCGCGTGGCGGCGCGCGGCGGAGGTAGAGCCGTGGCGGCGTCGCGGACGTCGCGGTCGCGGACGTCGGATGTGGGGGTCGTGAGGTCCGAAGGGGGTGCTCCCCGAAAACGACGAGAGGGCACGGCTCACGCCGCGCCCTCCCGTCGGTGTTCGGCTGGTGCCGAGGATCAGGTCTGCCCGCAGGTCGGGTTCACGCAGAAGGACTGCCCGTCCCCGTCTCCGTCGTAGCAAACGTAGCCGCCGGCGCAGTCGGCGTCGCTGGCGCACATCGGCTGGCAGGTGTTGCTCAGCGTCTCGCAGCCCAGCCCCATGGGGAAGAACTCCATGATGTCGCGGCGGCCATTGGCCATGGAGCAGTCCGCGCTGCAAGGCGAGCCGATGCCCACGCCGCCCTCGTTGTCGCCCACGGTCTGCAGGCATTCGAGGCGCACGAGGGTGCCGGTGGCCGGCGGCTGCGTGAAGGAGATCCGCTGCTGGCGCTCCGGCGGGCAGCGCATCATGACGTCGGCGCTGCCCGTCTCGTAGAACCAGCCGGGCGAGCCATCCACCGGGAGGCCATCGGAGCCCGTGGCGATCTGCTGCACCTGGCAGACCTCGTGGCTGTTGCCGAGCTCGTCGACCTCCGTGCGCAGGAAGGTGCGCCCGGGGATGGCGCCGCAGCTGGTGACGCTGCCTTCGGCCGGGAGCACCTCGACGACGTCGCAGTTCACCAAGCCGTTCGCGTCGCGGGTGAGCGAGCGCGGCAGGCAGGTGCCGCCGAGGACGTCGGCGATCTTGTTGATGACGGCCTGGATGGCGTTGGCGTAGCTGTCCTGGCAGATCGTCTGCACGATGGCGTTGGCGCCGGCGGCGGTCAGCCCTTGCGCCACCTGCACGATACGCCGGGGCGGGAACGCGACGCCCGTGCCCGGGCGGTTGCAGGACGGGCGCAGCCGGGTGGGCATGGTCGGGTCGACCATCTCCTGCATCATGTCGTCGGCGAGGATCGCCGCGTAGTCGATGGGCACGTCCGGATCTGGGTTGATGTCCTCGGGGATGCCCGTGATGGCGGCGAAGACCAGGAGGTCAGGATCGTTGGGGCGGGTCGCCAAGAGGCCTTCGATGTAGCGGTCCACCGGGTAGACGGCCTCGGGGTACTGGAAGCAGCGCAGGTTGAGGTCGCCGCTGTAGCGCGTGCTCGAGGGGTTGAAGATCTCCGGGTCGATCGCCGAGCAGTCGTCCTCGTCGGTGATCATGATGATGGTCAGCAGCGAGTCGTCCCGCAGAAAGCCCGCGTTGGCGCCGTCGGCGTGCCCGACCGTGCCCATCGCGAAGGTGATCGACGAGGTGCTCGGGGTGAGGGCCTTGAGGGTCGCCTCGAGCTGCTGCTCGAAGCCGCACCCGTTGGTCCCCATGACCGCGACGCACTCCACGTCCGAGGCGAAGGCGACGGGATCGCCGCCGTCCGCCGGGCGGAACTCGAGGAAGCTCGGGTAGGTCGCCATGCAGCCGCTGATGGCGACGTTGCCCTGGGTGCGCAGGATGCCGTCGTCACCGAAGTTCGCCTCGTCCATGCAGGTCGGCACGAGGAAGCCGCCGGTGCCCATGTCCGAGGTGACGACGCCGACGTGGAGGCTGCGGACCGGCGGGAAGTCCTGCTCGCCGTCGGGCATGCCCGTCATCGGATCGGCGACATCGCCGGAGGCGAGCGTGCGCACGAGGTTGGGGATCTCGCGGGCGATGGCGACCTGCTCCTCGGACATCGAGTTCGAGTTGTCCATCATGAAGAGCAAATCGACGTTCTCGATGTTGTCGACCTTCACCTTTTCGGCCACGCCGGAGATTGTGCACGGGTTGAGGGGGCGCAGGTCGCGGCCCTGACAGCCGGCGACGAGGGCGACGAGGCAGGGGACCAGCGTCCAGCGGCCCGCGCGTCGAGCCGTCCGGTGAGCCGTCCGTAGGGGGCTGAGATTGAGCACGTCCTTGTTCCTCCAAGCAGGTCCGGACCGGCGGGCCGGTTCGGGGAGCGGGCGCCGGAGCATACCGCCGTGCGCCCGTAAAGATCAATCGAGGCGTCTTCTCGCGGAGGGCCCGCCTCGCGTGGCGATGACGACCGCTGCGATCATCGTGCCATGAGCGGCCGTGCCTGAAAAGCCCTCCGATTCTCGGCCGTTTGCGTCGGCGTCATGGCGAGCGGGGGCGAGCAGGCCGGCTGGGGTGCCAACGAGGTTGGCGCGCGCCGGACGACTCAGCTCGTCAGTCGGATGAGATCGGCCACGCTGCGGTGGGCTTCGAGTGGGTGCCGCAGGGGCGTGTCGCCGCGGATGAGGTAGTGGTTGCGGCGTCCCACGCGCTCGCGGACGACGGCGCCGGCGCTCTCGAGGTCGGTGAGGATCCGCTGCACCGCGCGCTCGGTGATCCCCACCCGCCGGGCGATGTCCCGCACGCGCGCGTCCGGCGCCTTCGCGATGCAGATCAGGACGTGACCGTGGTTGCTCAGGAACGACCAGCGCGCTGTTCGGTCGGTCTCGCCGTCGGTCTCGCCGTCGGTGGAACTCATGAAAGACAACCCTAGCACGGTTTGACAAGCCGGAAATACGAAGCATGATTCAGATGTCATGTATCATGCGTCCTGTTTTGGAGCGGATCTTTTGGGGCGGTTCGATCCGGGCTCCGGCGGAGATCCTCTCGAAGAGCTGAGCCGAGCGGCGGCGGCCGCCGGGCTCCATGTCTTCCGTTTTTCGGCGCCGCTCGACGTCGCGCTGGGCGCAACGGACGGTGGTCGCCCGCTCTTCACGGTGGACGCCGCCGGTCAGCCGCTGGCGCTGACCCAGCGCCTCGGTCGACGCGTGAGGGTCGAGCGCAGCGGTGGTGGGGCCCGTTGGCTTGAAGTGAACGCCGTCGCGGCGGCGTTGGAGTTGCCTTCAGATGCCGAACACGAGTGGCTTGCCCTCGAGGCGGTCGATGCCGCTGCCGAGGGGGAAGGCTCGCCGTGGCTTCGGGTCGTCGGGCTGCTGCGGCCGGACGTTCAGGACGTCGCTGTGATCGCTGTCTACGCCGCGGGCGTCGGCGTGCTCTCGTTGGCGCTGCCGGTCGCGGTGCAGGTGCTGGTCAACACGGTCGCCTTCGGCACGGTCATGCAGCCGATCGTTGTACTCTCGGCGCTCCTCGGCGCCGGGCTCCTTTTCGCTGCGGCGCTGTGGGCGCTCCAGATGTGGGTCGTCGAGATCGTCCAGCGACGGCTCTTCGTCCGGCTCGTTTCGACCCTCGCCGAACGCCTCCCGCGGGTGCATGTGCGGGCCTTCGAGCGGGTGCATGGCCCCGAGTTGGTCAACCGCTTCTTCGATGTGTTCACCGCCCAGAAGTCGGTCTACTCCCTCTTGCTCGGTGGTGTCGAGGCGTTGCTCACGGTGTTGGTGGGGCTCGTGATGCTCGCCCTCTACCACCCGTTGCTGTTGCTCTTTGGCGTGGTCCTCTGGGCCGGCATCGCCATCCTCGTTCTCTTGGGACGCGGTGCCGGGCGCACGGCGATCGAAGAGTCGCGGTGCAAGTATGCCGTGGCGGGGTGGCTCGAGGAGATGGCGCGTCACCTCTTTGCGCTCAAGCTCGCCGGGGGGGCGGCGTTCGCGCGGCGGCGCCTCGATGGTCTTGCGGGCGACTGGCTCGATGCCCGCCACGCTCACTTTCGCATCGTGTTTCGGCAAGTCTTGGCGGCCCTTGGTCTGAGGGTCGTCGCCAGCGTGGCGCTCCTTGGCGTGGGGGGATGGCTCGTCATCGAACGGGAGCTGACCCTCGGCCAGCTGGTTGCCGCCGAGCTCATCGTCTCGGCAGTCGTCGGCGCGCTGCTCAAGCTCGCGCAGAAACTCGAGCCCGCGTACGACCTCGTCGCCGCGGCGGACAAGCTCGGGGTCTTGTTCTCGTTGCCCGTGGAGCGAAGCGGCGGTGAGCCTCTACGCTCGACCGGCGGGGTCGCTGTCCGCCTCGAGGGCGTGACGAGCAAGAACGAACTGCTTCAGGACCTGGACGTCGATGTCCCACCCGAAGGGACCCTGTGGGTGAATGGGAGCGGAGAGGCGCGGCAGACCTTCGCGGAGCTGCTCTACGGGTTGCGCGAGCCGGTCCGGGGGGTCGTCTTCATCGATGGGCACGACGTCCGCGATGTGGACCTGGAGAGCCTGCGCGCCCGCGTCGCCGTCGTTCGTGGACCGGAGACCCTGCCGGGGACGATCGTCGACAACCTCCGGGCGTCGGGACGGGCGCTGAGCAGTCAGGAGATCTGGCGGCTGCTGGAGCAGGTGGGGCTGGCCGATCGCGTCCGGGCGCTCCCTGAAGGCATTCTGACGCGGCTGCTCCCGAGCGCCGCGCCTCTGTCGATGGAGGGCGCGCTGCGGCTGACCTTGGCCCGCGCTCTTGCCGCAGAACCCTCCTTGCTCGTGTTGGACGGGGTCCTGGGGCCGCTTCAGCTCCCTGAGGACGCGGTCGAGGCCCTCGGTCGCGGGCGTACGCTGATCGCGCTCGGGGACACGCCGCTGCCCGGTGCGCCGCGGCTTGAGCTGCGGGGGACGCGGTGAGGGGCTTGCGGGAGCGCCTCGCAGGGGCAGGGTGGCCTGAGGGCGAGCGCTTGCTGCCGGTGGTTCGGCGTGTGCCTGTGCCCGAGTCGCCGCGGCGGATCGCGCGCCGGATGACCTTTGCGCTCGCGGGCCTGGTGCTCTTTGCGGCGCTGGCGCCCTGGCGCCAGAACCTTCCGGGCAGCGGTCAGGTGGTGGCGTTCACGCCGGACCAGCGGCCGCAGCCCGTGCCGGCGACCATCCATGGACGCGTCCTGCGCTGGCATGTGTTCGAAGGGCAGCCGGTCGAAGCCGGGGAGCTGCTCGTGGAGCTTTCGGACAACGATCCGGAGCGCCTCGATCGACTCCGGCAGCAGGTCGCGGCGGCGGAGGCCCGCCTGGAGGCCTACCGGAACGCCGTAGAGGCGCAGCAGGAACGCATCGAGGCGTTGCGGCGCAGCCAGCGGGCGCAGCTCGACGCGGCGCGGCAAGAGCTGCGGGTCGCGCAGCAGGCCGTGCAAGCACAGCGCGAGGCGGTCGCGGCCGCCGAAGCGAGGGCAGCCACCGCAGAGCGTCAGCGGCGACGGATCAGCGAACTGGCGGTGGAAGGCTTGGCGTCGGAGCGGGAGCGTGAGCTCGTCGAGCTCGCCGCCACCAACGCCTCGACCAATCTCGCGAGCCAGCGCGCCCGGCTGCGGGCAGCGGAGGCCTCGCTTGGGAGCAGGCGCGCCGCTCTCGCGCGCACCGAGGCGTCCACGGAGGCCGACCTCCGCTCGGCGACCGCTTCGCTTCGCTCCGCGCAGACGCAGGTGGCATCGGCCGAGGTCTCGCTTCTGGACGCTCAGTCGCGGCTGGCGCAACAGTCTGCCCAAGAGATCCACGCGGTCCGGGCCGGCGTCGTCCAACGAATCGCGGTCCAGCAGGGGGTGCAGGTCTCGCGGGGGACCGCCCTGGCGTGGATCGTCCCCCGTGCTGACCGCCGGTCTGTGGCCCTCTACGTCGACGGCAACGACGCGGCGTTGATCGCTCCAGGGAGGCCAGTGCGACTTCAGTTCGAGGGTTGGCCCGCAGTGCAGTTTGCGGGCTGGCCGAGCGCCGCCGTAGGCACTTTCGGTGGGCGGGTCGCGTTCGTCGATCCTTCCGACGACGGTCGGGGGGACTTTCGCGTGATGGTCGTGCCGGACCCCGACGACGAGCCCTGGCCCTCGGCGACGTTCCTCCGGCAGGGGACCCGCGCCAAGGGGTGGGTGCTCCTCGAAGAGGTGTCCGTGGGGTTCGAGGTGTGGCGTCAGCTCAACGGCTTCCCGCCGGCGTATCGGAGCG
This sequence comes from Polyangiaceae bacterium, assembly GCA_027009115.1. GTDB lineage: Bacteria > Myxococcota_A > Polyangia > Polyangiales > Houyiibacteriaceae > JALVDI01. The sequence goes on from JALVDI010000306.1 coordinate 23,734, forward strand.
TCCCCGGCTCTCCCCCCGGCTTTGGCGAGGCGCACCGATGACGCCGGCGATGCGACGGACCGTCCTCACGGTGGGGGTTTTGTTCGTGGCCTCGGCGTCGGCGCAGCCGCTCTCGCCCGCGGACGTACGCACCTCGGTCGAGCGCCATCACCCGACGGTTGCCGCCGCTGTGGCTCGGGAGGAGGCCGCGCGAGCGGAGCTACGCGCTGCCCGTGGCGGCTTCGACCCGCAGTTGCGCCTCTACGGTTCGCGCCGCGCCGGGGGTTACTACGAGCTCACGCGCCTCGATGTGGAGCTGCGCCAGCCGACGCCGCTGTGGGGCGCCGAGGTCTGGGCAGGGTATCGGCGCGGCGCCGGTGCCCAGGACCGCTACCCCACGTACTATGCCGACGAAACCCTCTCCGGAGGCGAAGTGCGAGCGGGGCTGCGGGTGCCTCTCTGGCGTGAGGGTCCTCTCGATGCTCGGCGAGCGGCGCGGGAGCGGGCACGCTTGGCCGCGGATGCAGCCGGTCAGAGGCGCCGGGCTACAGCGCTCGACCTTCGCCGCAGAGGTCTGGTTGCGTACTGGAAGTGGGTCGCCGCCGGGCGGCAGCTGCGGGTGGCCTCGGCGCTGCTGCAACTCGCCTCGGCGCGCCGGGGTCAGGTGGAGCGGCGCGCGGCCTCGGGCGTCGTGCCGCCCATTGAGGTCCTGGAGGCGGAGCGGTCGCTGCTCCGGCGCCGTTCGACCCTCGTCACCGTGCGTCGGGCCTTCGAAGGGGCGAGCTTGGCGTTGTCCCTCTACCTCCGTGACGATCGAGGGGCACCCCTGCGTCCGGACGAGGGGCGCCTGCCGGGCGAGCTCGCGCTCCCGTCCATCGAGGTCGACGCCGGCTCGGCGGTGCAGCGCGCGCTTGCCTGCCATCCTCGGCTCCGGGCGGCGCGCGCCACCGTCGAGAGTCGGCGGGTTCAGCGAGAGCTGGCTCGGGCCCGCCGGGGACCCCAACTCGACTTGAGCCTGCAGGTCTCGCGCGACTTTGGCCGAGGCGACGAGAGCCTCGCGGGGACGGTGTACGAGGGAGGGTTGCGCCTCGCGATGCCCTTGGGGTTGCGCACGGCGCGCGGAGAGCTGGACGGCGCAGAGGCTGCGTTGCAGGCGGCGGAGCAGGAGCTGCGTCTGCGAGAGGACGTGCTGGCCACCGAGATCCGGGACGTGGCCTCGGCGTGGGCTGCGGCACGCGAACGCTTCGCGCTCGCCCGCGCCCTGGCGGAGACGACGCGGCGGTTGGCCGAGGCGGAGCGCCGTCGGTTCGAGTCGGGCGCCACGAGCCTGCTCGTCGTCAACCTGCGAGAGCAGGCCGCCGCCGAGGCATCCATCGAGGTTGTCGAGGCGGCTCGGGATCTGTGGATCGCGGCGGCCGACTGGGAGGCGCTGACGTGGTGCGAAGCCTCCGAGGACTGAACGCGCCGGTTAGCGGCTGCAGCCGACCATGCCCGTGTCTTCCTCGCATGCGCACCCGCCGCAGCTACCTCGGGGGCGCCAGGTTCCGTCGCAGCACTGGTAGCTCGGGCTGCACCCGCGGTCGATGTAGATGCCGCCGAAGGAGTGGGTGCAGGAGCGGCCGGCGGGTGGGGGAGGAGGCGGCTCGACGCCGCTGGTCTCGATCACGACGCCCTCGCTCTCGAGCCCGTTGCGCGCGATCGCCGAGATCGCCCAGCGGCCGCCGGGGAGCGCCAGGCGTGACCGAGATGCTGGGAACAGGCGCTGGAGCTGCCAGACGCCCGCTGCCTCGGTGTACGCGGCCCAGTAGCGGAGCCCGTCTCCGGTCGAGCGCACGGCGATGGCGCCGTCGTCGGCGAGGCGGACGAGTGGAGCCTGTGGTGTGGCCGTGGCGCCGACGAGGGGTGGGGAGGCCGCGGGCCTCGCGTAGCGTTCCGCGAGCATGTCGCGCAGCCCGTCTTCGTTGGCGACGATCGGCGCGACGGACCACCAGACCATGCCGTAGGTGCGCCGGTCGCGCGCCTCGGCCACCAGGTCGAGCTGTCGCGTGTATTCGCTCAGGCCGTAGCGCCTCGAGGCGCTGCTCCCGACGAGGAGCGTGCGCCCCGTCTCCGTGGCTCGATCGGCCCACCAGTCGAGCAAGGTCCCGAAGGGCTGCCCGGACGAGGTCGTCGGCCAGTAGAGCTGGGGCGCGACGTAGTCGAGCCATCCGCCGCGCATCCAGGCGAGCACGTCGGCGTAGAGGACGCCGTACTGATCGAGGCCCACCACTCCTTCCGGCATGCCCGGCCGGTAGATGCCAAAAGGCGAGATCCCCCAACGCACGTCGGGGTCTTCCTCGGCGACGACCTCGCCCACGCGACGCACCATCCGGTTGACGTTCTCGCGGCGCCAGTCCGCGCGGGAGAGGCCGGCCCCGTAGGCGGCGTAGGTCGCGTCGTCGTCGAAGTGCGCTCCATCGGCCGGGTAGGGGTAGAAGTAGTCGTCCATGTGGACGCCGTCGACGTCGTAGCGCCGCACGATGTCCCGGACGACGGCGAGGGTGTGTTCGAAGGCGCCGGGGTGACCCGGGTCGAGCCAGAGCTGCGAGCCGTAGGTGACGACCGCCTCGGGCATCGTCCGGCTCACGTGTTCCGGCGATGTCGCGCCGCTCCCTGCGCGCGCTCGGTACGGGTTGAGCCAGGCGTGGAGCTCGAGGCCTCGGGCGTGCGCCTGGTCGATCGCGAAGGCGAGCGGGTCGTAGCCGGGGTCGAGCCCTTGCGTTCCCGTCAGGAAGCGGCTCCACGGCTCGAGCTCCGAGTCGTAGAGGGCGTCGGCTTCAGGGCGGACCTGGAAGAAGATCGTGTTGAGCCCGGCTGCGACCGCGTCGTCGAAGATCGCCTCGAGGTCGGCTCGTTGCCGCGCGGGGTCGTCGGTCTTGGGCCAGTTGATGCGCGAGACGGTCGCGACCCAGGTGCCGCGGACTTCGCGCGGGTGGCTGACCTCGACCGTCTCGCGACGGCCCGCGTCGCGGTTGGCTCCGCTGTCGATGCCGCCGTCCGAGGTGCCGGCGTCCTCCCTCGCGGCGTCGGCGGCGCTATCCCGCGCGGAGGCGTCGCGGCCCACGCTGGGGGGCGTGGCGGGCCCACAGCCCACGAGGCACAGAAGGAACGTCGCGGTTCGCATTCGGCCAGCGTAGCAGCCCGTCCGAAGATCGTGGTTGGCCCCGGTGGCGTCACGCGGGCTTCCAAGCGTGCTGTGTCGCGTCTGCCGCCCGCGTCGCCTCTCCAGCCCATCTCAACAGCGATCCAACCAACTAAGTCCTGCGGGAGCGTGGCGGCGCGGGGAGCGCGGGGAGCGCGGGCCGCTGGAGGACGCCGGCGAGCTCCAGCGCCAGCGACGCTTCGTAGGCCGCTTCCCGGTTGGTCCGCAGCACTTCCTCGACGAGGTCGCGCGCGTGTTGGTCGATCGCGGCGTCGAACCAGCAACGCCGCAGCGGCGCTTGGTCCCCCCACCGGCGCGCCCAGACGGTCCACTCGAGCCCGGGCACTCGATCGCGCTTCAGCAAGCGCGGCCGCTCGACGATGTCCAGTGCCTCGCTGGCGATCGCGATTGGGCGGAGGTCGGCAGGCGTCCTCTTGCCTGTCTGCTCGGCGTGCCACAGCTGCGCGTCGCGTGCGGCGTCGTCGAAGCGGACCAGGAACGAGTTGAGCAGGACGATGCGCACGGACGCTGCTTAGCAGCGAACGAACGCGGCTCGCGTCCCCCGGATTGGGTAATTCGTCCGAAGCGGCCGTTTGGAGACGGTGCGCAGCAACCACAGGGCGACCGAGACGACAAGGAGCCAACCCAGGAGATTTCCGAAGATGTCGATCCCAGGTATTCAGCAGTGCCCCGCGTCACGAACGACCCCCGTCGACGGAGGTCCCGAGCAGAGCTCCGGCGCCGCAGTCTCGTCCGCCCCCGAGCCCAACGCCGCGGACGCCCGCGACGCGGCCGTGGCTCAGACCGACAGCGCGCGGGTGCGCACGCCCGCACGAACTCGATCGGTTTGCTCTGCACGGACGCTCCCCATTCGGAGCGATGTTCCCCGGCCGACCCGTCCCGGAGAGGTCGTGGTGGTGACGCGGTCCTTTCATCCCGACCGTACGTTCGGTGGAGGCTTTGACGGCGACGACCGCGGCTTCTCCGGCTCCCCCAGCGCTACGGCTCGTATTCGTGCGGGTGTGCTGCTCGACACCCGCGGACCGTGCGTACGCGCGACGGAGGCCGGCGGGCGCAGCGACCGAACGCGTCACGATGTCGGCCACGCCGTCGCGAATACGCTCCTTCCACTGAGCGGTGTGTTCGCGCCGGCTACGGCGACGCCGACGATTCATGCCTCCTCGCGTCCCGTGGCGACGGGGACCCGCGTGGATCTCGACTACGCCGGAGCGAACCCGCTGATCCCCGGTGCGCCGGACATCGATGTGCACTCCCGATTCTCGCTGCGTGTGTCCGACGGGGGGCTCGAGGTCCGTGCGGTCGTTCAGGGCGATGGCTTCCCGGCGGCCGAGTCCTTTCTGCGCGACCACGAAGGGAACGTCGTTTTCATCGGCGTCCACCAGATCGATCGGGAGTCCGAGCCCGAGGGGGTGGCCCGGCTGTCTGGGGACGATGGCCATCCCATGATGGGCGTGCACCTGAGAATCCTGCGTGATCCCGAGACGCAGGCCTTCACGGGGGTCGAGGCCGGTGGCCGCCGCTACAGCCTTGCCGGGTGGAACGCCCGGTTCACAGGACTCCCCGTTCGGCGGCCCTGATCAATCCGGGCCCGGGCACGCCCACTCCAGGCCCACGCGCCGCACCGCCGGCGCACCGTCTCGGTTCTCCGTCGACAGCGTGAGCCGCACCTCGACGACGCCGCCCGGCTCGAAGGCGAGGGGGAACGGGCTCCCGTCGTGCGGGAGCGTCCCGAGTGCGACGAAGGACCGACTCGCCAGGGCACCGGCGTCCTCGGCGTGCCGCGCCTCCACGAGCAGCTCGCCTCCGTTCACGGCTGCGGCGACGTGCAGGCGGAGCCACGCCGTGCCGCCCTGCGCGCAACCTTCGAAGAGATGGCGGGCCGTGCCTTGGGGGAGGAAACCGCCGGCGCGCTTGGTGCCCGTGAGATCGCCCTGGGTGTGCGGCCCCAGGCCTACGCGGACCTGAGCGTCGACGCTGCTCGTGTCCCGGTCCACGCGCGTCGCCACTCCGCGACCCTCCTCGCCGCCCTCCGCACTGACCGCCCAGAAGAACCCGAGGCTGTCGGCGCCGACGCCGATCGTCTGCGAAGGGACCGCGCCGGCGCCTTCGAGGGAGAAGGTCTCTACGAGCTCCAGGGGCCGCAGGCGCAGCCGGGACGCCCGGCCGTCGGTGTGGGCGACCCACGCGGTCGGTTCGCCTTCGTCGGTGACGACCACGCCGCGCACGCTTTGGGGGGTCGCGACCGTGGACCATCGGTCGTCGAAGGGTTCGTAGAGGACGACCTGGTCGCAGGAGAACCCGGTCAATACGAGGTTGCCGCTGTCGTCGGCGTCCAGGCCGTAGAGCAGAAAGCAGGCGAGGGGAACCTCGCGGATCACGGGGCGGAGCGGTCGCTCGAAGCGGTCGAGAGAGAGCAGGAGGCCATCGCGGCTGATCATCCAGAGTATGCCCCAGGGGTCGAAGACCGCCGCGTAGGGGCGGAACCCAGGGGTCGCCACCGACTCCAGGACCTCTCCGGTGGCGCCGTCGAGATGCACGATCGCCTCGCCGTCGTGGAGTCCCACCCACGGGTCGCCGCCGGCGCCGCCATCCGGTCCGGTGTTCCCGTCGATGGCCAGGGCGCGACCAACGCTACCGAGCTCGCCGACGGGTCGGGTGAAGAGAACGCACTCGTCGTCGGCCACGGGGGTGCTTCCCATCGAGGTCTCGAGGGTCCCGGAGGCGTCGCGGTCGACACAGCGCTCCCGGTCGCCGGCGATCTTCGTCAAGGTCGAGACGCCGTCGAACGCTCGGTTCAGGACCCAGGCGTCGCCGCGCCAGTCGACCGCGACGCGGCTCGGCTCCCGGCCGCCGCTCCAATAGCGCGCGACTTCCACCGCATTCGCCGCGTCGATCTTGGACGCGGTCCCCTCGGCGCTGTTCGCGAGCCAGACGGCGGCGGACGAGCGCACCTCGCGGGCCAGCGTGAGCCAGCCTTCGGGGGTGATCGCGGTTCCGTCCGCTGGCTCGAAGGACGCGGGGCCCTCGCCCCAGACGCCCCCGGCGCAGCCTCGGGTGCAGCCGCCGCAGGGGCTGAGGACCCCCTCGTCGACCCGTCCGTCGCAGTCCTGGTCGGCTCCGTCGCAGACCTCGAAGGTGGGCGTGACGGCACCTTCGCACACGTTCCAGTGGCCGTTGAGGCAGAGGGTGCGCCCGGTCCGGCACTGGCCGAACGCGAGGCTCGCCCGGTCGGCCGGGTAGCACTCGGCGACTCCGTCCAGACAGGCGCACCCGCTCGCGACCGGGTCGGCATCGCAGTCGGGGGGCGGGACGAGATCGCAGCGTAGGTTGCGCAGCGGGTTCGTGTCGTCGCAATCGGGCTGCGGGCAGCCCTCGCCGAACCCGTCGAAGTCGAGGTCGACGCACGTCGGACCGTCCTCGCCGCAGGCGGCCATCGCCGTGCCCGCGACGAGGGCGATGAGCCATGGGCGGGGCGGGGGCATCGAGCTCGAGCATAGCGCGCCGGGGTGGCCCCGCGGGTGGCGGCCGCCGGTCGTC